>JAUVBO010000011.1 GCA_030591195.1 Pseudomonadota bacterium | reverse complement strand
GTCAACGTCGCTGCCTGCGCCCGATCCCGAGCAACAACGACAGCAGCACGATCGATAGCGCGGCGGCAGGCTGCTGGGGGTCGGCCACCGCGCATCCGCCGCTCGAGCTGCCCTGACCTGGCTCGGAGTCGGCGGCCGCGTCGGCCGCGCCCGCGTCCGCTGCGCCAGCGTCGCGGGTGGCGTCGGGAGCCAGGTCGGGCGGGCCGGCATCGGCGGGGAGGTGGGCCGCGGCCCAGTCGGGCAGGGGGTAGCCGCCGCTCTTGGCCGCTGCCACCGCGGCCTTGACCACCAGCTCGCGGTGGGCCGCGACGTCGCCGTAGACCGATGACTTGCAGCCCTCGGGTCCGCGGGAGAGCACGCCGAAGACCCGCCCCTCGCTGTCGAGGGCCGGTCCGCCCGAGTCGCCCTGACAGGTTCGTGCGTCGGTGCCGATCTCGTTCGCCTTGACCAGCGCGTCGACGCAGCTGCCGCCGGCGCAGAGCACCTCGTTGCCCTCGAGCCGCATGCGGGTGCCGCTCTGGGTGCCGCCCGCCTCGGTCAGGCCGTAGCCCACGGCGGTGAAGTGCTCGCCGACCACCGCGCCCTCGCCGACGCGCGGCTCGATCGGCGTCGCCTCGCTCGCCGGGATGCCCTCGCCCTCGAGTATCAGCAGCGCGATGTCCGAGCCGCAGATGTCATCGGCCCCGTCATCGGTGAAGGGGTAGCCGACCCCCTGGTAGAACGACGGGCCGTCCTCGGTGGGGCGGACCGAGGCGGTGGTGGCGCGAAAGAAGGTCGCCGGGGCCTTGAAGGTGAAGCCGGTCTCGCCGCAGATCACCGACCCGCCGGGGTCCTGAGTCAGCGCGACACAGTGCCGGGCGGTGAGGATCAGGTTCGGCGCGATCAGCGTCCCGGTGCAGTGGCCGACGAACATGATGCTCAGGTTGGCCGCCAGGCCGACCACCGCGTGGCTCTCGGTATCCGGCTCGCCGCCGACGATGGCCGATGCTCGGGACATCGGACCTGGCGCGCGGCAGGCGCTGGCCGCGAGCACCAGGCACGCGACGGAGACAGCACGAAGCGGGCAAGGCGGGCGGGCGCCCTCTGCTGGGGTCATCGGGTCTCCTCGGAACAGTGGCCGGTGGCCCCAAGGTTACTCCATTTCCGTGCCTCGCTGGACAGCATCCGCGGCGCGGGTTCTTGACAGGATGGCCCCCCTGCGGTTGCCTAGGTAGCCGGATGAACCAACGCCAGGGCCATCAGTGGCCCCTGGGAGGTCAGCGATGAACCGCACAGTGAACAAAATGGCAACGATCGTCGGCGCGCTCGCCTGGGCAGCGCTCTTCGTGGCCGGCTGCAGCAGCGACGGCGACAGCAGCGGCGTCGACGCCAGCAGCGGCGACGCCGGGGCCGATCAGGCCGCGGTCGACATCGGTGGCAACCCGCCCGACGAGGGCCTGACGCCTGACGCCACCAAGCCGCCCGAGGACGCCGGTGGCGCCGAGATTGCGCCGGTGAAGATGGTCCGCGACAAGGCGGTCTGCCCGGCTGGGTTCGCCGCGCCCAAGTCCGGCGACAACGACGACTTCGACGTCGACGGTGACAAGCGCAGCTTCCGCCTCCGCCTGCCTGATCCGTCCGCCTCGGGCCCCCGCCCGGTGCTGGTCTATTTCCACGGCACTAGCACTGACGGCACCTTCATCGCCGACTTCGGCTTCGCCGATGCGCTGATCAAGAAGGGCTTCATCGTCGTCGGCCCCTACGGGGCGCTCAAGGGCACCGTCTGGCCGACCTGGGACGCGATGCGCCAGACCGACGACCAGAGCCGCCCCAACGCTGACGTGGCGTTCTTCGACAAGATCGTCGATTGCCTCGCGGCCCACCTCGAGGTCGACGAGAAGCGGATCTACGTCGCCGGTCACTCGGCGGGCGGCATCATGACCAACCGCCTGCTGCGTGAGCGATCCCAGCTGCTCGCCGGCGGCGTGGTCGCCTCGGGGATCTTCGACCTGACCGATCCGGTGACGCCGGGCCCCCTCGACGAGATGGCAGTGCTGGTCACCTGGGGCGGCGAAGACGACGCCTACAGCGGCGGCACCGGCGGCGTGGAGGTGCCCAAGTTCAACTTCGTCGAGCAGGCCGCCATCGCCTCGGCGCACTACGAGCAGGCGGCGGCGGTCAACCAGGCTCACTGTCACGGGACCGACCTCGGCCACGCTTGGCTCGAGGCGATCGACGGGCTGATCGTCGACTTCCTCGTCGCCCACCCCAAGGGTGCGGCGTTGAACGCGAGCTGGACCCTACCTGCGGCGCCGAGCGCCGGGATCAGCTGCAGCGAGGACGCGGCGAGCTACACGCCGATGATCGAGGTCGTCTGCGCCGCCCAGAGCACGCCCGACTGCCAGTCCTACTGCCAGGGCCTCGCCGACTGCGCGGTGGAAAACGACACCATCCGCCCGGTGCTCGGACCCCAGCTGGCCAAGGTCGGCTTCGGCGGCGTCGACTATGCCGACTGCGCCGGCTGCGTGACCCAGTGTGAGCAGGACCTTGCCGCGGGCGGCAGCCCCGACCAGGGGGTGCTCAGCTGCATGACGACCGAGCTCGGCAAGGCCCAGTGTGGCGCGGGGATCGCCGGCGCGATGCCGCTGATCGACGCCACCAACGCCTGCTGCAAAGACCAGCAGCAGAGCCATGTCTGCACCCGCTTCTGCCAGGCGATCCTCGAAAACTCCGTCGCCGCGGCCTTCTTCACCAGCTGCGCGGGGTGGGCCCCATAGGAGTCCAGGCGCCCCGTTGGGAGACTCCAGACGTCTGATGGCCCCTTGCCTGAATCGGCGCTGATTCCCGAGTCGGCGGAGACGAGCCTGGCCGGCAGGCCGGTGGGCAGCCTCTTCGTGCTGGCCGGGCTGCTGGTCTGCCTGGCGGGAGTCGCCAGCGCGTGGTGGACCTTCCACGGCAGCGGTCGGATCCTCGCGTTCTGGCCGTCGCTGGCCGAGCAGGTCTCGATCGCCGAGCTGTCCCGGCGGCCGGCGCGCTACGACGGTCGGTGGGTCGCGGTCTCGGGGCGGCTCTGGCGGGTGAAGGGGGAGCAGGCGCTGCTGATTCCGCCGCGTCACGGTCACGAGATGCGGACGCTGGCCGAGGTGCGCGCGCTCGTCCGCCGCGGCGTCCACCATGGGCTGAGCGCGCTCGAGGTCTCCCGCAAGGCGGTGCCGCGGCCGCACCTCGCGGTCGAGCTGCAGCGCCGGGGCGGCAGGGCGAACCTCGTGGCTGATCGGGCGGTCACGGTGCTCGGCGAGCTTCACCAGGCGCGGCGCGCGCCGCCTCGGATCACCGTCGTCAGAATGAAGCACCAGCGCTCCACGGCGATCGAGTTGTTCACCCTGATCCTCCACGGGATCCTCTCGGTGCTGCTGTTCGGCGCGGGCCTGGTCCTGCTCCGCGCCGGCGCGCGGATCGGCCGCCGCTAGTCCCTTGGTCGCCCGAGAAGCTCTCGGGTAGCTTTTCTCCGTCAGCTTTGTTCGGCGCCCCCGTCCGCTTGGGAGAGGGGGCGAGATGGCAAGCAACCACTACCAGGCGTCGATCTTGGTCCTCGTCGCCGGTCTCTGCGGGGCTTCGTCGCCCTGCTTCGCCGCCGGCGCGAGTCGGACCCACGCCTACAACCCCGCCCACTGGCGCTGGCTGCGCGGCCCACGCGCCCGTCGGGTGGCCCGCGAGCGAGGTGCGTCGATCCGTCGGCTCTTCGAGCGGCGCGGTGTCGCCTTTCCGCCGCGGGCAGTCTACCTGCGGGCGCTCAAGCAGGAGCGTGAGCTCGAGCTGTGGGCGAGGGGGCCCGGCGGGCGCTACCTGCTGATCAAGCGCTACGGGATCTGTGCCGCCTCGGGCGAGCTCGGGCCCAAGCGCCGTCAGGGCGACGGCCAGGTGCCCGAGGGCTTCTACTGGATCGACCGCTTCAACCCGCGCAGCAGCTTCCACCTCTCGCTCGGGATCAACTACCCCAACCGCGCCGACCAGGCGCGCGAGGCTCGGCGGGGGCGCCGGCGCGGCCTCGGCGGCGACATCTTCATCCACGGCGCCTGCGTCTCGATCGGCTGCATGGCCCTGACCGACGGGCGGATTGAGGAGGTCTACCTCGCCGCGGCCGGCGCCCGGTCACGGGGTCAGCGGCGGGTGCCGGTGCACGTCTTCCCGGCTCGTCTCGACGCGCATGGTATCGCGGCGTTGCGGCGGCGCTACGCTGGTCGTCCAGAGCTGCTGCGGCTGTGGTCCGAGATGATGCCGGCCTACCTCGCGTTCGAGGCCCGGCGGCGGCCCCCGCGGGTGCGCATCGACCGGAGCGGTCGCTATCAAGTCACCACCGCCCGACCGGCGTCCTAGGGCTGCGGCGTCCGCTCGGGGTCCAGCACGTCGAGCTCGCCGATCAGCATCCGGTCGGTGCCCATCGGCTGCTCGGCGATCTGCGGGTAGAGCGGCCGCAGGGCCTCCTTCAGCTGGTCGATCACCGCCCGGCGAGTGCCCAGGTGGAACTGAATCACCCCGGTGCGCCGGGCGTGCTGCAGCCGCGGCGAGGTCTTGACGTAGGGGAACTGGCAGTCGACCTGGTAGCGGTCGCCGAGCAACCGCGCGGCCGAGACGAGGTGCCGGCGCCAGGGGCCGGCCATGCTCAGGTCGTCGTTCGGCGCGAAGAGGCAGATCCGCGGCCTGCGTGGTGGCGGCGTGGTGGTCGGCGCGGTGGTCGGCGTGGTGGTCGCCAGCGGCTGGACACAGGGGCGGTTGCGCGCCTCCTTGATCTGCAGCTGGGCGGTCTCGAGCCGGATCTCCTGCTGCTTCAGCTGCTCGTTCTTCTTCAGCGCGTAGACCGAAAAGGCGCTGGCGCTGAGGACCAACAGCACCGCCACGGCGAACAGCGCCGCCTGGCGCGCCCGCGTCGTTCGCCGGACAGCCACCTGGCTGGCGCGGATGAAGGTCGTCGCCAGCGGCGGCAACCGCACCGCGTTGAGCTGGTCGGCGAGCTGGACCAGGTTGCCTCGCCAGAGCAGGTCTCGCGGCCGCCCGTGGCGATCCCACAGCCGCGCGGCGTTGAGCGCGCTGTCGGCGATCTCGCGCTCGGTGCGGGTCCACTCGATCAGCCGCCCCAGCCGCGGCCAGTTGTCGACCAGCGCCTCGTGAGCCAGCTCGAGGGCCTGCTCGTCGCCGACGAGCAGCCGCGCCCGCTGCAGCGCGTCGAGCACCGTAGCGGCCCGCCGGCCGTCCCCCTCAGACCCCTGTTCACTGGCGGCCGCGATCAGCTCGGCGCGGCCCCGAGATCGCTTGGTCCCCTCGGGCGTCAGCAGATCGAGCAGGACCCGGTTGGTTAGCTCGCCGAGGCCGTCGCCCTCGAGCGCGAGGTAGACCCGCTCGGCGGCCTCGGCCAGGGCCGCGCCCACGCCGCCCATCCGCTCCATCGCCTGGTATGGGATCAGCCGCGCTTCCTCGTCACGCTCGGCCCAGAGCTGCTCGAGGGCGAACTGCAGCAGCGGCAGGCTGCCGGGACGCCCGGCGACCTCGTCGACGATCTCGTCGACCATCGCCTCGCTCTCGAAGCTGTAGCCGAAGGCCCGGGCTGGAGCGACCACCGCTGCGCGCAGGGCCTCGCCATCGAGCGGGCGGACCAGGTGCACCGCCTCGAGCGCCGGCGCCAGACCGGCGAGGGCGCCGAGCCGGGCGAGGTAGTCGCTGCGCACGGTGACTACCACCCGCAGGGGGGCGGTGCTGGTGGCCGCGGCGGCGAGGGCGCGGGCGAAGCGCTCTCGCTGGCGAAGGTCGTCGCAGACGGTGAGCAGCTCCTCGAGCTGGTCGACCACCAGTAGCAAGCCACGGGGTGGTGTGGACCGGCGCCGTGGCTGGCGGCGGCCACCACCAGCCGGACGGAGCAACCGTGGCCACTGGTCGAGGATCTCTTCCTCGGTGGCCAGCTCGGCGGCGAGGCTCGCCGCGTCGTGGCCATCGACCAGTGGCGCCACCGCGCCGGCCAGCGCCTCGAGCGGCCGCCGGCCGGGCGAGATGCGCGCGGTGACCCAGGCGATGCCGTCGTCGAGGCCGCCACGCTCCACCGCTGGCACCACGCCAGCCAGCGCCAGCGACGACTTGCCCGCCCCCGACTCGCCGACGAGGGCGGCCAGCCGCTCCCTGCGCAGCCGCCCGGTGAGCCGGGCGATCTCGTCCTCGCGACCGAAGAAGACCCCCTGCTCGGCGGTAGAGAACGGCTTGAGGCCGACGTAGGGCGCGTCCGGCAGGGCGTGGGCGCCGTGCTGAGTCGCCTGTTCGAGCCCGCGTAGCAGCTCGTCAGCCGTGCGGTGGCGGCGGCCGCGATCGAGGTCGAGGGCCCGGTCGACCACCTCGGCGAGCAGCACCGGCAAGCCCGGTCGTAGCGCGGCCACCGACGGCAAGGGCTCCTCCGAGAGCATCCGCGCGCGCAGGCGATCGACCTGGTCCTCGGCGGCGGGGTAGCCGAGCGTCAGGGAGCGGAAGAGGGTCACGCCGAAGGCGAAGATGTCGGTCTGGGCGTCGGCCTCGGTGCCGCCCCACAGTTCGGGGGCGAGGAAGTAGGGCGTGCCGACGATGCTCAGGCCGCCGGTGATCTCACCGCCGGCAGCGGGGGCGATCGAGCCGGTCTCGATCGCCATCCGCGCCGGCCTCCCGTCGCGGGCCACCGCGCCGTCGTCGCGGGCCATCGCGCTCCTGTCTTGTCCCATCGCAACCAGGGCGCCGGGCGAGGGCGCCCGGTCAGCCACGCCGAAGTCGATCAGCTTCACCACGCCGTCGTCGCCGACCATGATGTTGGCCGGCTTGAGATCTCGGTGGACGACGCCGGCGCGGTGGGCAGCCACCAGCGCGGCGGCGACCGGCCGCATGATCCGCAGCGCCTCGGCCGGCTCGAGGCCCTCGGTGCGGCCGTCGAGCATCGCCGCCAGCTCCTCGCCCTCGACGTACTCCATCACGAGGAAGGGTGGCAGCGCACGTCCGTCACGCGCCGAGTCCCCGACGCTACCTGAGCGGATCACCTCGTAGACGGTGACCACGTTCGGGTGGCGGACCCGCGCCAGGGCTCGCGCCTCGTTGAGCGCGACATCGCGCTCGGCGGCGCCCTCGCCGAGCAGCAGCAGCTTGAGCGCCACGTCGCGCTCGTAGAGGTTGTCGTGGGCGAGGAAGACGAAGCTGTAAGCACCTCGCCCGAGCCGCTGGCGGACGGTGAAACGGTCGGGCTCCCGGCCGTCGCCGACGGCGTCGCCTGGGTCGAGCTGCAAGCGGTCCTTGGTCACGGCGGGGGGAGGAGGGTGATCTCGCCCGTTCGACCGCTGGTCCCCGTCACCGCTGGACCCCGTCACCGCTGGACCCCGTCGTCGCCGCCGAGCACCGCGGCCAGCCCCTCCGGCAGGTCCTCCTCCTCGGGCGTCCACTTGAGCCGGTGGCCGGTGGTCACCGCGCTCATCTCCAGCGCGTGGCCGATCCGTGGCAGTCCGCAGGAGAGGAATATCTCCTCCCGCCCGCACTGGGGGCAGAGGGCCAGGCGGACCAACGGGTGCAGCTCGAGCACCCGGCGGTAGTCCGGCTCGGTGAGGTAGCAGGAGCCCGGGTAGAGCGCCGTGTGCTTGCCACGGAAGGAGGCTACCCGGACATCGAAGTTCTCCCGGGCGTCGGTGAGGATCCGGCTCCAAACCCTGGTGCTGTGCCGACGAGGCTCGGATCGCAGCACCGCGATCAGCTCGAGCGCGCGCAGCGGGGACAGGGCGCCGAGCAGGGCGTTGAGGCCGGGCAGCAGCCGGTGGGCCGCCTCGGCGGCGGCCTGCTCGCTTGGCGCCAGGGTGCCGTGGGTGAACTGGTTGCGCGCGGGTAGCAGCTCACGTTCGGCGAGGCCGACCCACTGGACGTTTCGTCGCGAGATGCCGAGGGCGCGGCCGAGGGCGTCGAGCAGGTGGTCCTCGCCGCTGTCCCGAGGGGACGCCTGGCCAGCGAGGCGTGGCCCGAGCTCGCGCAGCAGGCCGAGCCACTCGCCCACCGAGAGTCGCGGGCGGGCGCGTGCCTGTACGGCGGCGCGCACCTCGGGCGGCGTCGGCCCCGGTCGGTCGAGGGTCGCGGCCAGGGCGCAGAGGGTGACGAAGCGCACGGCCGCCTCGAAGGCGTCGAGGATCGTCATCAGCCGCGCGGTCTCGCTCGAGACGACCCAGATCAGGCTGTAGGGCGCGGCGAGCGGCGTGGGCAGCTTGGTCACCGACTCGCGCAGCCCGGGGGCGAAGCTCTGCCCCGGCCGCTCGAGGGCGTCGCGGATCTGGCGCGCGATGGCCGTCAGCTGCTGCTCGCGCGCGGTGATCGTCAGCGGCTCGATCTGCAGCGAGTGGGGCGAGACCTCGGCGAACCGCGCCCGCAGCCGGTCGGAGAGCTTGCTGTCGGCCAGGTCGCCGCTGACGACGAAGATCCGCTCGTCGAGCACGCCAGCGAGAGCCGGGCGCGGGGTCTCGAGCGAGAGGATCGCCCGGCGCAGGTTCCAGCGCTGGCCGGCGAGCCGGCGGTTGCCGAGCTGATGGCGCAGGTAGTCCTCGTCCTGCAGGACCATCGCCAGCAGCGACAGGGGTGCCGTCCGCTGGATCCGCGACAGCAGCGCCTCGTCGCGGAGCAGGTGGCCGGCGGCGCGCGGCTCGGCCTCGATCACGGTCCCGCGCTGGCCGGCGAGCAGGGACTCGAGGGTCGACAGCGCCGAGGTCAGCACCTGGGGCCCGGTGAGCTCGCTGCGGCGCCGCGGGGCGACGATCAGCGTCGGCAGGCCGAGCTCGAGGGGCAGGCCGAGCTCGAGCAGCCGGCGAGTGATCGCCGCCGCCTGCTGCTGCAGCTCCGCCGGCTCGATGGACTGCCAGGCGGCGGCGAAGAGGGTCGACTCGAGCCGAGTCGCCACCACCCCCTCGGGCAGACTCTGCAGCAGGGTCCGGCCGATGCTGCGCAACGACGGGCCGCCGACGGCCTCCGGGTCGGCCTCGGCACCCGTCACCGCCGGTGGCATCGCCTCGAGCCCGGGGGCGAAGGCGAGCAGCTGGCGCAGACCCTCGATCTGGATCAGCAGCAGCCCGAAGTCTCCCCGGTCCGCGCCGCCTGCCGCGGCTGCGGCCATCTGGGAGATCTCGGCCATGAACACCACCGGGGTCAAGAGCCCGGTGGCCGGGTCGAGGATCTGCATCGGCAGGCTGCCGAGGGCCGCGGGCACGAAGAGCAGCACGAAGTCCCCGAGGCGCACCTCGTCGCCGAAGATCAGCCGGTGGCGGTCGATCTTCACCGTGCCGACGTAGGTCCGGCCGCGCGCCGCCTGGTGGACCAGCTCCCAGCCGCCCGAGGCGGCCTCGAGGCGGGCGTGCTGCTCGGCGAGGCGGGTCGAGGGCAGGCAGAGCGGATCGCCCGGCCGGCGGCCTTCCCCCAGCGGGCCGCTGCCGACGGCGATCACCCGCGCCGCGCGGTCGAGAGGCAGGCGGCGGCCGATCAGCGCGGCGGGGCCGCCGACCACCACCAGCGCGTCGTGGGCCGGGGTCGCCTGGGGCTGCAACCGACGGACCCAGGTCTGGGTCATCATCGACAGGTGGGGATGCTCACCCTCGGCCATGGAGCGAGTATACCGCCATCCGTCGCGGACCGACGGGCCTCAGTAGGGGAAGAGCGCGATCAGCTGACGCAGGAGTGTGGCGCGCCGCGGCTCGCCAACGACCGCCGCGCCACCGAAGGTGGCCTCGAGTTCGCCGAGCAACCCGGCCCGCTCTCCCTCGTCGAGGCCGGGCACGGCGCGCGCGGCGTCGAGCAGGCTCAGGGCGTAGCGGGCGACCTGTTCGCGTTGAGCCGTCGGGTCGGCTGCCAGCAGGTGCAGGGCGAGCTGGCCGAGAGCAGTGGTGACGCCGAAGCGCAGCAGGCTGCCGCGGACGTGGGTCAGGTCGGCGGCGGCGTGCAGGTCAGCGCGACCCCGACCCTCGTCGCCCGCGGCGATGGCGGCCAGGCCCCGGTGCATCAACAACAGCTGGCGTGGATAGGGGGCGTGGACCGGCAGCTCGGCCAGGGTCAGGTCGGCCTGCTCGATCGCCTCGCCGTGCCGGCCGGCGCGACCGAGCGCTCGGACCAGGCCGTAGCGAAGGAACGCCTCGTTGGCCGCCCGGCCGTACTGCACCGGGGTGTTGGCCGCCAGCCCCTCGCCGTAGCGGGCGATCGCCTGGTCGAGGTCTCCCCGGTGGCGGGCGAGGTTGCCCAGGTAACACAGCGCCCGGGGCACCTCGTCGGGATAGGTGGCCTCGAGGTGGGCCCGGCAGCGCTCGAGCACCTCCTCCGCTCGCTGGTAGGCGCCGGTGATCGTCCACAGCTCGCCGAGGTTGCCGAGGGTCTTGGCCCGCTCGCGCTTGCCCTGGCGCAGCTGTCGCTGGAGCTCGAGGGTCTCGAGCAGCAGCACCTCGGCCTCGTCGTAGCGGTAACGGTCGCGCAGCAGCACCGCGAGGCTTCCCAGCAGGCCGAGGTAGTCGCGGGGGTCGAGCTCCTCGGCCTGCCAGAGCGCTTCGCCCAGGCGCCGGGCGTCGCCGAGGGCCCGGTCGGCCTGCTCCACCCGCCCCTGGTGAACCAGCGCCGAGCCCACCCGCCAGCGGCAGGCAAACTCCTCAGGGCGATGCAGGGTCGGATCGCCGGCGGCCTCGCGGCGGGCGGTGATCGCTGCCAGCGCCAGCCCCAGCACTTCCTCGGCCGCCCGGTAGCTGTTGAGCTTCTCGTAGAGCTCGATTCCCTTGCGGACCGTCCCCTCGATGTCGACCGCGGCGACCGGCTGTAGCTCGAGCGCCGACGATCCGAACAGGCGCTCGAGCAACGCCTCGAGGGTCGCGACCCCCTCGACGCGCTCGTCGGCGTCGTCCTCTGCCTCGAGGTCCATCCCCTCGGCAGGCACGATCACCAGGCGCGACGAGGGCTGCTCGCGCAGGGCCGCGTGCACCTTGGCCGTGGTGTGGGACACCTTCCCCACCGCTCCGCCGGGCCCGATGCAGCCGGTGAGCAGGATCCCTGGCGGCACGGGCAGGTCGTTCCAGAGCGAAAAGAGCACCACCGCGGCGGCGGCGCCGATCGAGCCACCGTCCTTGACGAAGGCCTCGGTGGCCCGCGGCCCGCGCAGGTAGAACCGCTTGCCCTCGAGCAGGGCCCGCCGCGGCTCGAGCCGGTGGCGTCCCGCGAGCAGCCGCAGCACCGCCAGCTCGGCGTCGATCACCGCCTGGTGCAGCTCGGCGCCGCAGCCCGCGGGCAGCAGCGGGCCGCCCGTGCCGGCCGGACAGGGCTCGATGCCGAAGCGGGCGACGAACGCCTGCTGGCTGCCGTGGGCGTCGAAGAGCAGGCAGCCCACCTCGCCGACCACGCCACCGGAGCAGGCGGTGGGATGCTCGGCGAGCCAGGCGAGGAAGGCGTCGAGGAAGAAGCGCGCCTCGACATCGGCGTCCGCCCGGGCAGCCCGGGCGAGCTCGCCAGCGCGCACCAGGTTGCCGAGCATCTCGGCCTGGTAGCGAGCCGCCTCGAGCGCTCGCAGTGACTCTTCGGTCGTCGTCACGGCTCAGCCGTCACGGCGCATCGGCTCGGCGCCCACCCGGTGCCGCGCCGTGAGGAAGTTGTTCGAGTCGTGGTTGAAGTAGATCTTCATCGAGCCCCTCTCTCTGGTGAATCGAGCCAGGATCCCGATCTTCGCACGATCGCCGGGGGCGCGGGAATCGCCACCACGGAGAGTGTGGTGGGGCGTAACCCGGGGAGATGCCGCATCCGAAGCACAAACGCGACCGCCAGGTCGTGAATCGTGGCTGGATGCCGCATCCGAAGCAGAAACGCGACCTGGCGGTCGCGAATCGCCGCCGGATGGCCAATCTCGGGCGCGAGCGTCACACCAGGTGCTGAGGGGCACCGCCGTCGCCAACGGACGGTGCGGTGGCTCCGTCGCAGCGGATGTCACCGGTTGCATGAAACATTTCGGTGCGGGCCTTGCCAGCGGAGGGGTGTCGGCCGGACAATGACGCCGAGGCAAAGCAGCGTGAGCATCCTAACCCACGACGAGATCCTCAAGGCGATCGCCCGCGGCGAGATCGGGGTCGACCCCTTCGACGAGACGGCCGTCGGGCCGGCGTCGATCGACCTGCGTCTCAGCCCCCACTTCAAGGTCTTCCGCAAGCCGCGCGAGGTGGTGGTGGTCGACGATCAGGTGGACTACCGCGAGCTGACCGAGACCGTCACCGCGCCCCAGGGGCTGCTGCTGATGCCCGGCGAGACGATCCTCGGCTGGACGGTGGAGAAGATCACCACCTCGCCGAGCCTCTGCGGCTGGCTCGAGGGGCGCAGCACCTTCGCCCGGCTCGGGCTGATGGTCCACATCTCGGCGAGCTTCATGCAGCCCGGCCTGGACAACAACCAGTGCCTCGAGATGACCAACTTCAGCCCCAACCCGATGCTGATCAAGCCGGGGACGCGGATCTGCCAGTACGCCTTCCAGCGCACCATCGGCGAGGCGCGCTACGCCGGCAAGTTCAAGGATCAGCGCGCCGATCGCCAGTGAGCCGCGGCGCTCAGAAGCGGAAGGTCCCGCCGACCAGCGCGCCGCCGGCCAGGGGTACGACGGCGACATCGGAGGACCGCATCGGCTCGCTGCCGCCGAAGTAGTAGAGACTCAGCGTCACCGCCGAGGCCACCGCAGCGACGCCCGCCAGGGCGTAGAGGGCGTGGCCCGCGTTGCGCGGAGCGGTGTAGTCGGGGTTGGGTTCGCCGGTCTCGGTGGTCTCGAACTCGCCGCCGGCCTTGACGTGCAGGGCGATCGCCGCGACGCCGGAGGCGAGCGCGACGCCGGCGCTCGACAGCCCGACGACCAACCAGGTGCGGCTGCGCCTCGGCTCGCCCGCATCCCGGTCGTGGGGGGATCGGCTGCCCGGTGGCGTCCGCGACGCCGGCGGCGGGGCGGCGGTCGCTGTTCTTGGGACGGTCGGCGCCGAAGTCGGCTGGGCCTGCTGCTGGCGTTGCGCGCCCTGCTTGACCAGCTCTTCGAGCCGGCTGATGTGCCCCTTGACCTCCACGCGATGGGGCGCGGTCGGGTTTTCCCGCGCCCAGTCCGATAGGTAGAGCCGGTAGTAGAACAGCGCCCGCTGGTGGTTATGCAGCTGCCGGTGGCACTGGGCGATGTTGAAGATGATGCTCGGGCGGGGGGCCAGCTGGAGCGCCGCGACGTATCCGGAGAGCGCCTTCTTGAACTCGGCGCTGCGGTAGTCGATGTCGGCCCGCTTGAACAGCACCTTGGCCTTGTTAAGGTTCTCGTCCGCGGCCTGGGCCCGTGGCGCCAGCAGCAGCCCCGCCAGCACCAGCGTGATAACGCGCATCGTCTCTCCTCCCGGCGGGAAGCGGCAGGGCTACAGCTGCCGCAGCAGCACGTTGTCGTAGAAGACCCAGAAGTCTGGGCTGCTCACCGGCTTGCTCGCTGTCAGCCCGACGTTGACCCACACGGCGGTGGTGGTGGTGAAGGTGTGCGTGAGCTGGGTCCAGGCGTTGGTGGTCACGGTGCCGCCGCCGATGGTCGTCGTCGGCGACCCGTAGCAGTTCGGATCCGGGTAGATGAACGACTTGAGCTGGGCGCTGCCTGCGACGCCCTGGGTCGGGATGAAGACCATCGCCCACATCTGATAGGTGGTGCCCGGGCTCAGCTCGACGCACTGCTTCATGCCATACGGGGTGCCTCCCCGACTGGTGTTGGCGGTGTTGGTTACCTTGGCCGATCCGGACGTGCCGCTGCCGTCC
>JAUVBO010000949.1 GCA_030591195.1 Pseudomonadota bacterium | reverse complement strand
GGCTCGATGTCCTCGGGCCGCTCGCGCAGGGGTGGCAGCCGCAGCCCGACCACGTCGAGGCGATAGAACAGATCGGCGCGAAAGACGCCGGCGGCGACTCGCTCGTCCAGCGCCTGGTTGGTCGCCGCCACCACCCGCACGTCCACCGAGACCGGCCTGTCGCCGCCCACCACGTCGACCGTTTTTTCCTGAAGCACCCGGAGCAGCTTGCTCTGCAGCGCCGCCGGGATCTCGGCCACCTCGTCGAGCAGCAACGTCCCGCCGTTGGCCTGGCGGAAGCGGCCGGGCCGGGCCCGGGTGGCCCCGGTGTAGGCCCCGCGCTCGTGCCCGAAGAGCTCCGACTCGAGCAGCTCGGCCGGAATCGCGGCGCAGTTGACCGGGACGAACGGTCCCTCGCCCCGGGCGCTGCGCGCGTGCAGCCTCCGGGCGACCAGCTCCTTGCCGGTGCCGCTCTCGCCGGTGATCAGCACCGAGGCGTCGCTGCGGGCCACTCTGTCAGCCGTCGCCAGCAGGGCCCGCATCGCCTCGGACTCGGCCACCATCGGCCGCTCCACCCCGGCGGCGCGGATCCGCAGGTCTCGGTTCTCGACCGTCAGCCGGCGCCGCTCGGCGGCGCGCCCGACGACGAGCAACAGCACGTCGCGCGAGAAGGGCTTCTCGACGAAGTCGTAGGCGCCGGCCTTCATCGCCTCCACCGCCAGCTCGACGCTGCCGTGGGCGGTTACCACCACCACCGGCACGGCCGGGGCCCGCCGGCGCAGCTGACGCAGCAGCTCCAGCCCCGACAGCCCGGGCATCCGCAGGTCGGTGACCACCAGGTCGTGGCCCACGGCGTCGAAGCGCTCGAGCGCCTCGCGGCCGTCGGCGGCCCCGTCGGCCTCGTAGCCAGCTCTGCCGAGGTTGTAGAGGCCAACCTCGCGCACCGCCTCCTCGTCGTCGACCAGGAGGATCCGTTGCCTGCGCCTGCTGTCCATCATCGCTCCCCGGCTCAGGGGGTGACCGGCGTCTCGCCCGAGCCGGTGGGCTCGGCGGATCGCGTCGTGGACCGGGTCTTGAGCCGGGCCAGCGCCCGCTTGAGCGGCATGCCGACGCGCAGCCCGAGGGGCCGCGGCAGACGCCTGATCTCGGCGCGCGCCTCGCCGGGCGCCGAGACGATCCCGACCACCGTCGCGGCCGGCGCCGCGATCATCAGCCAAAGGAAACGTCTGGTTCTCATCGCCACCCCGGAGCTGCTGGGACCTTGGGACTCGCTCGAGGATACCATGCCGTACCGGGTGGCCCCCCGCACCGGGTGGCCCCCCCCGCACCGCAGCGGCGGCTTGCGCCGCTGGCGCGACGATCATAGATTGCACGGAGTGGCCAACGAGGAGCGAACGATGAGCCGAGGCGCTCGATCCCGCCGCTGGTGGCTGGCGCTGGTCGCTGGCTGCGCGGCGCTGATGACCGCAGGCTGTGCCGGGGAGCGCCCGACCGGCCGGGACCTCGGCCCGTCGGTCTATCCCGACCAGGGCCCGCCGCCGGTCTATCCGGACCAGGGCGGCCCGCCACCTACCGGCGGCAAGACCTGCGCCCAGATCCTCGACTGCGTCCGCGCCTGCACCGAGAGCACCTGCAGCCAGGCCTGCGTCGCGTCGGGCTCGGAGGAAGGCAAGAGCGAGATGGCCGCCTTCGACGCCTGCCTCCAGGCCGCCTTCGCCGGCGCCTGCCTGGCCCAGTGCGCCAACCCCCAGGCGACCGAGTGCCAGGCCTGTGCCGAGGTGGCCTGCAAGGCCGAGATCGACACCTGCCTCCGGTCGGGCGCTGCCACCGCCGGCTTCGGCGAGGCCTGCGACCTGACGAGCCCCGGCTGCAGCGATGGCCTGGCCTGCATCGACGTCGCCAACAGCAGCGCCGGCAAGGGGCTGTGCACCAAGAAGTGCCCGACCCTCGGCGGCCCCTGCGACGGCGCGCCGGTGGGCACCGAGGCCGGCTGCATCCTCTCCAGCAACGGCACCCACTTCTGCGCCTTCCTCTGCACCATCCCCGACCACACTTTCCCCTGCCCGGCCAGCACCACCTGCGCCACCGCCGACGACCCGCCGGGCAGCGGACAGCGGATCTGCCTGCCCTGAGCTCGAGTTCCGGCCCGGTGGTCTTCGCCGCACCTTTTTCGTCAAAGAGCCCCGTCGCGCGGCCCTGCTGTTGCCGATCGGCTGCGGTCTGACTCGAGTGAGGCCTGCCCTGTGCAGCCTCCTGCACTCCCGTGACCGCGACCTGCCGGATCGAACGCGACATCACCGCCGAATACAACGGCTACGCCTTCTGCTGCGACTACAGCGACTACCCGCACTGCGCTCAGTAGGCATAAGGTGCGCGACGTCGGTGGGCGAAGTGGCCCCTGGCTCGGGGAACGCGGCGCTACATGATCTGGTTCTGCAGGCCGTGCATGGTGATCATCTGCGGCGAGTCGCCGATGAACGCCGGCCGGATCGTCAGCGGGCCGAGGAACAGGTGCTTGGCGTCGAGCAGGATGCCGACAGCGACGGTGGTGAAGAGGATCCCGGTCATGTTGGTCATCGGGGCCCAGCAGGAAGCCTGCACGACCTTGTCGCGGGCGGCGACCGGGTCAAAGTGACCCTTCTCCGGCTCGTTCTGGCTGAACAGCAGGTTGTTGGCCAGCGGCGAGCTGATGATGTTGCGGTAGAGCTCGTTGAACTCGGCGTGGACCGCAGCGTCCT
>JAUVBO010000870.1 GCA_030591195.1 Pseudomonadota bacterium | reverse complement strand
TGTCCGCCGCGCCCGTCGGGCAGGCGGGCGCGCAGGCGCCGCAGCCCTGACAGAGGGCCGCGAGGACGCGGAGCTTGCCCCGCTCCTGGTCGAGCTCGCGGGCCGCCGTGGGGCAGGCGTCGACGCAGAGGCCGCAGCCGATGCAGGCCGGCTCGTCGACGCTGGCGACCGTCGGATCGGCGGTCAGCTCGGCGTGAGCGAGCAGGCCGAGGGCCTTGGACGCCGCCGCCGAGGCCTGGGCCACGGTCTCGGGGATGTCCCGCGGTCCCTGGGCCGTGCCGGCGAGGAAGAAGCCGCCCGCGGCGCTCTCCACCGGCCGGAGCTTGATGTGGGCCTCGGCGAAGAAGCCCCCCTCGGTCAGCGGCAGGCGCAGCGCCCGGGCCAGCTCGTCGGCGCCCGCGGCTGGCTGCATCGCCGTCGCCAGCACCACCAGGTCGACGGGCACGTCGAGGACCTGCTGGCTCAGCGTGTCCTCGGCGTGGACCACCAGCTTGCCCTGCTCCTCGTCCACCTCGGGGTCGCCGGGCCGCACGCTGGTCGCTTTGCCGCGGATATAGCGCGCGCCGGCCTGCTGGGCGCGGACGAGGAACTCCTCGTAGTCCCGGCCGGCGTGGCGCAGGTCGATGTAGAACAGGAAGGCCTGCCCGTCGGGCACCCGGCTCTTGAACAGCAGCGCCTGCTTGGTGCTGTACATGCAGCAGACCTTCGAGCAGTAGGGCTTGTGGTTTTCGTCGCGGGAGCCGGCGCACTGGACGAAGGCGATCGACTCGACGGCCTTGCCGTCGGAGGGGCGCAGCAGCTCGCCCGCGGTCGGGCCCGAGGCGGAGAGCAGGCGCTCGAGCTGCATCCCGTCGATCACGTCCGGCAGCTGCCCCCCGCCGTACTCGGGCAGCCGCGCGCGGTCGTAGAGCTCGAAGCCGGTGGCGACCACCACCACGCCGACCTCGAGCTCGAGGTGGCGCTCGCTGTCGTCAAACTGGATCGCCTCTGTCTGACAGACCTTGACGCAGGCGCCGCAGCGGCGCTTGCCGCTCTTGGTCGGCGGACCGAACCAGATGCAGCTGTCGTGGTCGATCGTCGGCTTGTTCGGCACGGCCTGGGCGAAGGGGACGTGGACGCTCTTGCGGGGGGCGAGGCCGAGCTCGAACTCCGAGGGGGCCTTGGCCGAGGGGCACTTCTCGATGCAGGCTCCGCAGCCGGTGCAGCGGTCCCAGTCGACGTACTTCGGCCGCAGGCGGACGCGCGCCTTGAAGTTGCCGACGTAGCCTTCGATCGACTCGACCTCGGCGTAGGTGTGGAGCTCGATCAGCGGGTTGCTCGCGACCTCGACCATCTTCGGCGTCAGCGTGCACTGGGCGCAGTCGAGGGTGGGGAAGGTCTCGGAGAGCCGCGCCATGTTGCCGCCGATCGACGCCTGACGCTCCACCAGATAGACCTGATGGCCAGCGGCCGCGATGTCGAGGGCCGCCTGGATGCCGGCGATGCCCCCGCCGATGACCAGCGCCGCGGGCGTGACCGGGAAGCTCAGCGGCTCGAGGGGCTGGTCGCCCAGCGCCTGCTCCACCGCGGTGGCGACGATCCGCTGCGCCTTGGCCGTCGCCTGGTCCCGGTCCGGGTGGATCCAGCTGCAGTGCTCGCGGATGTTGGCCATCTCGAGCCGGTAGGGGTTGAGGCCCGCGGCGTGGCCCGCGCGACGGAAGGTCGGCTGGTGAAGACGCGGCGAGCAGCTGGCGACCACCACCGCGTCGAGATCGTGCTCGGTGATCGCCTCGCGCAGCAGCCGCTGGCCCGGCTCGGAGCACATGTAGCGGTAGTCGTCAGCGTGGACCACGCCGTCGAGGTTTCGCGCGGAGCTGACTACCGCGTCGATGTCGACCCTGCCGGCGATGTTGTGGCCGCAGTGACAGACGAAGACCCCGACCCTGGGGGTCGGGCCGGTCGTCACCTCGGCGGGTAGACGTCCTCGGGCGGGCATCGATCGGAAGCTCCTCGTCGTCGGCGCCTCAACCGGCGCCGCGTTCCTTGGTGCCGCGTTCCTTGGTGCCGCGTTCCTTGGTGCCGCGTTCCTTGGTGCCGCGTTCCTTGGTGCCGGGTTCCTTGGTGCCGCGTTCCTTGGTGCCGGGTTCCTTGGTGCCGCGTTCCTTGGTGCCGGGTTCCTTGGTGCCGCGTTCCTTGGCGGCATCGAGCGCCGCGCGGTCAAGCTCCTCCAGCAGAGCCTCGCGGATCATCCTGCACCCGGCGAGGAACTTGGCGTTCGAGATCCGGTAGTGCTTCGTTTGTCCCTCGCGTCGGGAGGTCACCGCTCCCTTGTCGCGCATGATCCGCAGGTGCTGTGACGTGTTCTGCAGGCTGATGCCGAGCTCGGCGGCGATCTCCGAGACCGTCCGCTCGGTCGCGCCGAGAAACCACATGATTCGCAGCCGCTTCTCGTCGGAGAACACGCGGCAGAAGCTTGCGTGGCGGACGAAGATCGCCGCTGCCGCCGCCCGCTGCTCTTGCTCCGGCGCCTGCTCCGGCGCCCGGCTGCGGGTTCGAGGGGCGAGCTTGCGGCGGGGTCTGCTGCTGGACATGGCCTCTGTCGTTGTTGCGGAAGTATGCAAGTACATAATATGCCCGAGGCAGGATGTCAAGGCGTAGCGCTGGTGCAGCTTGGGTCCCGTGGACTCCTGGGTGGTGCTCGCGCTGTCACCGGCGACCGCAGCAGCGCCAATTTGAGGTGGCGGTCGCCGCGTTGTCACCGTGGCGACTAGCCTTTCCCGGTGGCGGGAGCTGGCCCATCGATTGCAATAGGCACTGGCGTGCCCGGAAAGGAGCAGCGATGAACCACGTCCCCGCCAGTGCCACGAGACGATCTCGGCTGACCCTCCTGCTCGCCACCGCGCTGGTGGCCTGCGGTCCCGATCCCGACCTGGCCACCTCGGCGAGCGAGGGCGACACCGGCGATCGAGCGAAGGCCGATCAGCTCGGCTCGCCGGTG
>JAUVBO010000767.1 GCA_030591195.1 Pseudomonadota bacterium | reverse complement strand
GTGGGCTGAATGGCCGGGGCGCGGCCCTTCTCCGACCCGGACATCGAGGTGCCGACCGGGTGCGGCCCCGCTGGTCGTGGCTGGATGCTAGCCACGCGCTGCTGGGCGTGGGCACAACCGGCGGCCACGGCAAGGGCCATCAAGGTCATCAGGGGGGCCAATGTACGGGAAGATCGCATCTTACCTGTGTCCCACGCCGAGGCGGTCCGGGCAAAAAACCGGCCACGCCGGGCGTGACCGGGGGCGCGATGGGCCCGATCTATTCTTGCTGCTTGGTCACGGCGGCGAGGGCCTCGCGCGCCGAGGAGAGCATCTCGGTCGAGGTGCCCTTGAGCAGCGGCATGCCGAGGGCGAGGATCGTGTAGCCGATCCGCCGCTGGGCCACCGAGGCGTTGGCGCCGTCCCGGCCGGCGTAGGAGAGGGCGGTCAGGACGGCGAACATCCGCTCCTTGGCCGCCTCGGCCTGCTGGCTGGCGCGCTTGATCAGCACCCGGTGGAGGTTGACCAACGCCGCGTCGGGGCGCTCGGGATCGTCCTTGCCCGCCTGTTTCCAGAGCGGGCCCTTGCCCGCCCGGCGCTCGAAGCTCCGCGTCAGCTCGGCGGTGCGCTTCTCCTCCTCGGCGAGCAGGGGGATGGCGAGCAGGTCGTCGAGGTTCTTGACCAGCGCCCTGCCGTCCTCGGTCTCGAGCGTCTCGATGTCCTCGAGGGCGTCGATCACCAGCTTGCCCACTCGGCCGAGAGCGGCGGCAGCGAGGCTGTCGAGCTCGCCGGTCAGCTTGCTGATCCGCATCACCACCGCCGAGGTGCTGTAGGCCGCCCCGGCCACTGAAGCCATCAGGGTGCCGGCGCCGGTGAGGTTGCCGCCGTCGAGCACGGTCAGGGCGTGGACCGCCGTACCCTCGGCCGGCACCGGGGCGTTGACCAGCTCGCGGTGCTCGACGAGCGCCTGGTGGAACTCCTCGAGATCGGGCACGTCGATGCCCCCGTCGCGCAGGCGCTCGAGGGCGGCCAGGCCGCCGAGCAGCAGCGCGACGCCGAAGCAGGGCACCGGGCCGGAGAAGACAGAGGGCGGCAGCACGCTCTTGATCCCGCCCGCCGCGTGCAGCAGTCGGTACGGGTTGTCGCCGCAGTCGAAGCAGCCGGCGAGGGTGTTGCGGGCCAACCGCAGGACCTGCTCCTGCTCGTCGCTGAGGTGGGCGCCGAGGCCGTCGGCCTGGGTCAGGGTCAGGCCGTCGACGTTCTCGGTCTTCAGCTCGTTGGGCACCTGCACCGTCAGCCGGTCGGCGATCAGCGGGTGCTCCCGGAGCCAGGTGGCGACCCGGTGCTGGGCCACGGTCATGACCCAGTGCTGCCGCAGCTCGCGCAGCCGTCCGGGGTGACCCTCGGTGACCGCGGCGGCCCAGGTCGTTGGATCACACTGCTGCTGGGCGCTCGTGGAGAAGATCTCGAGGGCATCCATCTCGACGCCGACGCCGAGCAGGCTCTCGAAGAACGATGGCGCCTGGGCGTCGGGAGCGAGCAGGACCACCCCCTCGGGGGGCAGCGTCAGCGGCGCGTCGTCGGCCTCGCCGCCCTTGCGCTCCTTGCTCGTCTTGCCCTTGCCCTTGCCGTCCTTGCCCTTGCCGCCCTTGCCGTCGGCCTCACGCTTGCCAGCCGGCCCCGGCCGTGGCCGGCGCCGACGCCGGATGAGCACCAACTGGAACATCAGCAGCACCGCCGGCGCGGTGAGCAGGACCCAGGCGACCTCGGAGGAAGCGGTGAGCTCGGTGAGGCTCCGGTGCCAGCCGTCGACCGTGGCGGTGATCGCGTTGAACACCTCTTCCAGGCCAGCCCCGCTGTCGGCGGGGCGTCGCGGCTGCAGGTCTCCCTCGGGAGGCGCAGGCGCCTCGCTGCGCCGCTCATCTTGGTCCTTCTCGGCTCCGGACCGGTCGGCTTCGCCAGCCGCCGGGGGAGGCTCGCCGCGTCCCTGGGCCCCCGCCGGCGAGGGGTGGCCCAGGATGGCGCCCAGCAAGCAGACGAGCGGCAACGTTATCGGTGAGCGTCGGTTCAAGTCGAGTCGAGTGTACACCACCTGGCGGAGGGCAAAAAACAGCTACTCCCTTCCCGAAGCGGACCCGGAGACGCCAAGGGGGATGACGATGGCGCTCGACGGTATTGAGTTTTTTGCTATTCTTCGCCTGGCCATGAGCAATGGGCAGAAACGGTCGGCACCGGGATCGGGCGAGGTGGTGCGTCCCGCGTCGACCCGTGAGGCGCGCCACGCGGTGAAGAAGCAGGCCACGGCCTCCTTCGACAGCGTGCTGCTCGGCCCTGACCTGCGGCCGAGCGCCTCGGCCCAGGCCGGCGCCCAGGCGCTGTCGCCCGGTCCGGCGGCCCAGCCCCACCCGGCGGCCCTGCCGGTCCAGGCGCCGGAGGCCCTCGAGGGTGACGCCTCGGAGCTGGTGCCGAACCTCGACGAGCTGCCGGCGGAGATCGCTGCCCGGACGCTGATCGCCAGCGTCGAGTCGCCGAGGGCCCAGCAGGCCCGGGACCAGGTGCAGATCGCCGCCCGAGAGGTCGCTGCCGAGCTCGAGGACCCGCGGTTGATCATGGTTCACGAGCCAGACTCGAAGCGGGCCGCGACCTTCCGGATCCTGCGGCATCGGCTGGTCGAGCATGGCCACCCGCGCACGATCCTGGTCACCAGCGCGAACCCGCGCGACGGCAAGACGCTGCTCGCGGTCAACCTCGCCCTGGCGCTCTCCGAATGCGGGAGGGCCCGGGTGCTGCTCGTCGAGGCCAACCTGCGGAAGCCGAGCCTTGCGCGGATGCTCGGCTTCCGCCCGCCGAGCTGCTTCGCCGGCCAGCTGGTCGCGCACAAGACTCGCCCGATGGAGCCGTGGATGGTGGCCCAGGTCACCTCGCCGTGGCTACATGTGATCGCGGTCGACTTCACCACCTTCGAGCGGCCCCAGGTGATCGACGGACCGGCCCTCGAGGGGGGCCTCGACCAGCTCAAGCGGGTCCAGTACGACTACCTGATCCTCGATACGCCCCCGGTGCTCGGCAGCGCCGACGTCAACCTGGTCCAGGACTCGGCCGACGCGGTGCTGCTGGCCGCCTGGGCTCGGCGCACCTCGACCAAGGACCTGCGGCGGGCGATCGACCAGCTCACCCCCAGCAAGATCATCGGCGTGTCGCTGCTAGACGTGTGATCGTTGGGCGTGCGGCGCAGCAGCCGCGGGCCATCG
>JAUVBO010000300.1 GCA_030591195.1 Pseudomonadota bacterium | reverse complement strand
TGGGCATGAAGGTTGTTCCCCACCTCAAGTATATGGGTGGCTTCTTCACCCTCTCGTTGGTCGGCAAGCTCGACAAAGACTAGGTCGACATCGCGGCGAGATGCGCAGACTGACGACAGCCGCTGTGGTGCTCGCGGCGCTCGCCGCGTCCGGTGTGCAGCGCGCCGAGGGCAAGCTTCCGCGCCCTCGGCCGCTGCTGAGGGTCGACCGGATCGACGCCAGCGATCCGCCCACGGTCAACCTCTACCTGACCGAGCTCGATGGTGAGCGACAGCTGAAGCCGCTCCGCAAGGCCGACGCCTACCGCTTGTCGGTCAACGCGATGCCGCTGAAGACTCGCGGCAAGCTCGAGACCTTCGCCGATCGCGGTGAGCCCCTGGCGCTGGTGCTGGTGCTGCAGGTCTCGCCGGCGATGAAGCCGGTGTTCAAGGAGATGATCCGCAGCGCCGAAGGGCTGGTGGCGGCGCTGCCGCCCGGCTCCCAGGTCGGCCTCGTGGCCTACGCCGAGGCGCTGGTCGAGCACCTCAAGCCGACCTCCCCGGCGAAGATCCGGGCGGCGCTCGGCAAGCTCGCGATCCACGAGGAGGCGCTCGAGGTCAACCTGCCCTTCGCCGTGCAGGAGGCGATCGATAGCCTCAAGCGGGCGACGCTTCCCAAGCGCCGCGTGATCGCCGTGGTCTCCGACGGCCTGACCGCCGAGCTCAAGCTGCGCAAGTTCTCCCAGCTGGCTCGCACCGCGCGCAACCGGCAAATCAGGGTCCACACCATCGGCTACTCGGCGCTCGAGCCGGACGCGCTGCAGACCCTGTTCGAGCTCAGCGGTGGCCGGCGAGCCGACGGAACCTTCCGACCCGTGACCAGCACCCAGGAGGTCTCGCGGGCGCTCGATTCCTTGCGCCGAGAGCTGCTCAAGCAGCGGGTGCTGAGCTACGAGCTTCCCCAGTACTTCAAGGGCGAGATCGCCGACTTCCAGGTGGAGGCCGACGGCCTCGCCAGCGAGCCGGTGGAGGTAGAGCTCGTCGCCTGGAAGGGCGGCCGCAAGCGAGCCGCCTGGTATTCCTCGCCCTGGTTCATCACGGTCGTGATCGCGTTGGTGCTGATCGCCTTGACCGTGCTGGGGATGTTGCTCTGGCGGCGACGCCAGGCCCGCGCCGCCCTCGCCAGCGGTGACACCGCGGCCGCCGGCTTCAGCGATCAGGCCGCCGATCCGGTCTATGAGGATGAGGACGAGGACGACGGCGGCGCCGTCGCCGCGCTGGTCGGTGCCGCGCCCGCCCCGTCCGCGCCAGCGACAGCGATCTCGGCCGGCACACCGAGCCCGGCGGCGTCCCCGACGCCATCCGCCACCGCGTCCCCGGCCCCGGAGGCCAGCGCCGGTGGCGGCCAGGTCGAGCGCCCCGAGACCGGACCGGTGCCCGAGTGGGCGCTCGGCGGGTCGACGCCGGAGGAGGCCGTGCCCCCGGCAACGAAGCCCACCGATCCAGGAATCGGCGCTCCCGCAGACAAGCCCGACACTGGCCCGGCGGTGCCCGCCTGGGCGCTGGCCGCTGAGAAGACACCGGCAGCTGCCGCGACGCCACCGGCCCCGGATCCCTCCCCTCGGCCGATGTCCGGGATGCTGAAGGGCGTGGGCCAGCACGCAGCGAGCCCCTTCGCGGCGGTCGCGCCAGGCGCCGCTGGGCCGCTGGGGCGAGGGCACGCGACGCCCGCGCCCGCGCCCGCGCCGGCAGGCGGCGGGATGCCCCTGCTGCCCTCGCCCACCGCATTTCTCATGCGGGCACGCGACGACAACGACAGCCCGGCAGCGGTACCCCGCGACTTTCCCGAGCCCGCGGCAGCACCCGAGCCCACGCCCACGCCAGCACCCACCCCCACCGCGGTGGCGGCCGAGCCGCGTGATCCATTGCTCCCGGCGCCGCCCGCGGCCGACGCGCCCGCCGATCCTGAGCCGTTTGGCTTCGGCGAGCGGAAGACCCAGGTCATGGCCATCGACGAGATCGAGTCGGTGGATTCGGTGGGCTGGGTGGTCCCGCTCAACACCGGAACCTTCGAGACGCTCGTGCTCCGCGATGGCTACTCGATCGGCGTCGACCGCGGCAACTACCGGGTCGCCGCCAAGGAGGGCCAGCCCACCGGCGGCATCTTCCACCGGGACAAGCGGGGCGCCTGGATCCTCGACCTCGCCGGCGTGCGGCTCTCGGCCGGTCAGCTGCGCGACAACGATCGTTTCTCCATCGGCGCGGTGGACTTCGTGCTCAAGGAAGCGAGCCGCTTCCACCAGCAACGGCGCAGCGGCGCCGCCTGGCTGCAGGTGGTCGGCGGCATCGACGACGGCCGTCGCATCGCCCTCGCCGAGGGTGCCCCGGTGACTCTTGGCACCCACGAGGGCTGCCAGGCGGTGATCCGCGGCGAAGGTCTCGGCGCCCGCCACCTGCTGGCACGCCTCGCCGGCGGGGTCTGCCAACTCGACGACCTCGGCTGCGAGGGCGGGCTACGATACCGCGCGAGCAACGTCGGCCAAGTCAAGTTGCAGCCGAACGAGGAGGTCGGCTTCGGCCAGCTGCGGCTCGTCTTCCGGCTACAGGCCAAGGGACGTGGAGGGACGCAATGATCGATCCCCGCGCGCGCGCGGTGGCGCTGCTGCTGCTCTCGCTGACGCTCGCCGGTTGCCCGAAACCGAAACAACCGCCCGAGCCGTGCAAGGAGCTGCCGCTTGAGCTGCACCTCGCGGCCGACGCACAGCTCAACCTCAACGCCGCCGGCCAGCCGGCCCCGGTGGAGGTGCAGGTCATGCTGCTCGCCGAACGGGAGCTGTTCGACGAGCTCGACTTCCACACCGTCTGGCGGGAGGGCGACAAGGCGCTCGGCAAGGGGCTGCTGAAGAAGCAATCGCTGACCGTCTACCCGAAGCAAGAGAAGATCTCGGTCATCAAGGGCCCGCTCGAGACGGCCTACGTCGCGATCGTGCCGCTCTTCCGCCAGCCCGACGACGTCGAGTGGCGGCAAGTGATCGACATCCGCGCGCAGGCCAAGCTCTGCCGGCCGGGGGGCCTGCACATCCCGGTGCGCGTACGGCTGAGCGACAACCGAGTGACCAAGCTGGCTCCTGCACCGGGACCGTGACCCCGAAGGTGAGCCCAGAGAAGGTGATCCAGTGAAGCCGATGTGGAAAGAGGGGCTGTTCGTCATGCCCCAGCACTTTCAGCTGATGGAGCGCTACCAGGAGCGCCTGCTCGAGCAGCGCCTCGACGCGACCAGCGGCTTCGGCTGGGGCGTCAGCGAGCTGCAAATCGACGAGGATGAGCTCGCCCGCGGGTTGTTCCAGGTCACCCGGTGCACCGCGGTGATGCCCGATGGACTGCTGATCCGGATCGGCCCCCAGCACCCGACCAAGGCGGCGGTGGTGATGGCCGAGGGCTCGATGATGTCGGGCAGTGACAGCGCCGAGATCTACCTCGCGGTGCCGAGCAACGTCACCCGCGGCACGCCGAGCTACGCCAGCGCCGAGCCGACCGCGGGCGCGCGATTCACCCGCGTCCTGGTCCAGACCAACGACGCCTACGGTATCGGCGAGGAGGCCGAGGTCGAGTGCGTGCGGCCGAACGCCCAGCTGATGCTCGGCTCGGATGAGCGCCGTGACTACGTCACGATCAAGATCGCCGAGCTACGGCTGGGAGAGGCGGGAACCCTCGAGGTCAGTGATGACTACATCCCGCCGCTGCTCAAGCTCCAGGGGAGCAAGGCGCTGACGACGCGGCTGGCGCGGCTGGCCAACGCCACCAGCGCCAAGCGCAACAGCCTCGCCGAGCGTTACCGCGGCCGCGCCGACGCGGTGATCGAGTTCGGCGCCACCGAGATGGCCACCTTCTGGTACCTGCACACGGTCAACTCCTGGCTGCCGACGGTGCTTCACCACGCTGGCACCAGCCAGGCCCACCCGGAGCAGCTTTTCCTCGCCCTGTCGGCCTTTGCCGGGCAGCTCTCGACCTTCGACACCGCGGGTCACGAGCCCCAGGCGCTGCCGCGCTACGAGCACCACGCGCTGGCCTCGACCTTCCAGCCGCTGTTCGACTACCTGCACCGCCTGCTCGGCACGGTGGTCGCGCAGCGCCACATCCCGATCCCGCTCGAGCAGAGCCAGCGCGGCCTCTTCGTCGGCCGGCCCACCGAGACCGATCTGCTTCGCCGCTGCCAGCTGTTCCTGGTCGCCAGCGCGATCTCCGACGAGGTGACCGAGGCAACCCTGCGCGAGGAGCTTCCCCGCTATGTCAAGATCGCCGCCCTGGACCAGATCGCCGACATCGTCCAGGCAGCGATCACCGGCGTCGAGGCACAGATCGACCTCTCGCCACCGCCGGCGATCCCGGTCAAGGCCGGCCAGGTCTACCTCCGCCTGCAGCAGCACGGGCCCTACTGGGACGGAGTGATCAAGTCGGGGTCGGTGGCGATCTACCAGCCGATCAAGCCGAGTCAGGTCGAGCTCAAGCTGCTCGCGGTGGAGGTCTGAGGCGATGGCGGCGACCACCCGAGGCGCGAGCGCGCTCACGCCGGCAAGTGATGGGGCGCTGATCGGTCTCTGCTGGGATTTTCTGCTCCTTGGCGTGCAGGTCGTCACTGGGACAGCCGAGCTCCCCCGCTACGAGGCGCTGAAGCAGCGGGTCCGCGGCTCGCTCGACCGGATGGCGGCCGAGGCCGAGCGCAGCGGGTTCACCGCTGGCGACATCGACGACGCGCGCTATGCCCTCTGCGCCTACCTCGACGAGATGATCCAGTTCTCGGCCTGGGCTGACCGGGACCAGTGGGCGACCAGTCCCCTGCAGGTGGAGCTCTATGACGAGCAGGTCGCCGGGATCCGCTTCTTCGAGCGTCTGCAGCGCGTGCGCGCCCGCTCGGCCGCAGTGACCGAGGTCTACTACTACTGTCTGGTGCTCGGCTTTGGCGGTCGCTACCGGATAGGCGACCTCAACGAGCTGCAGCAGCTGATCGAGGCGCTCCGCCGTGACCTCGCCCCCGGGCGGGGTGGCGCGCTGTCACCCCACGGGCTACGGCCCCGTGGCCGAGCCTCGGGCGAGCGGACCTTCCCCCTCGCCCTGGTCGGCGCCGCTGCGCTGGTGCTGGCGCTGACCGTCGCCGGCTTGCTGCTGCTGCTGGTCAGTGGCGCCAGGGAAGAGGCGCTCGCGACCCTGTCGAGCCTGAGAGGCTGAACGGAAATGTGGCGACTGATCCTGGCCGAGGTAGTGGTCGTCGCGCTCGTCGCGCTCGTCTGGCTGCTCGGGCCGATGATCGGCCTCAAGAGCGTCCTCGCCCGGCTCGGCATCATCCTGATGCTGATGCTGCCGCCGCTGGGGATGCTGATCTGGAAGCTGATCCAGAAGCGGCGCGACGCCAAGGGGCTCGAGTCAGCGCTCA
>JAUVBO010000125.1 GCA_030591195.1 Pseudomonadota bacterium | reverse complement strand
GTGGCGCTGACCCGCGCCCGCCATCACTGCGTCGCCTGGCTCGGACCCCTCGGGGCGGCCGGCCTCGACACCGGCTCCCACGCGCTGGGCCGCATCGTGCTGCGGCACCGCGATGCGCGCGGCAGGCCGACCGAGGGCGGCACCTGCCCCACATTTCCGCAGAGCAGCTCGAGCAGCAAGCCCGAGGTGCGGGACCAGGTGGCCGCGGCCCAGCGGGCGGCCTGGGACGTGATCCAGGGCCGCCTCGCCCTGCTGGCGGGTAGCTCGGGCGACACGGTGGGCTGGTCGGTCGAGCCGCCGATCGCCGATCGCGCGCCGCTCTCGCTGGAGCCCGCCACGACCGGAGCGCTGGAGGCCAGGCCGTGGCCGGACCAGCGCTCGCTGGTCACGCCGTGGCAGGGGTCGAGCTACAGCGCGATCGTCGCCGGCCGGACCTTCGATGCGAGCGAGCCGCGGCGCCTCGACGAGGTGTGCTCGACCACCGAGGAGCCGGCCGCGCTCGGGGATGACACCGGGGCCCAGGTCGAGCTGGGAGAGCCGGTCGCGGTCGGCCCCGGGCTGGACGCGCCGATCGCCACCCGCGCCCTGCGCGGCGGCACGGAGGTCGGCACCTGGGCCCACGCCGTCCTCGAGGTCCTGGACTTCCAGCGGTGCTGCGGCCGTGACGGGCGCGACCTCCAGACGCTGATCGCCGAGCTCGGCACGCGCCACGGGATCCGCTCCACGCGACAGCAGCTGCTGCTCGCGGCGGCGTTGCCCGGCGTGCTCGACACGCCGCTGGACGGCGGTCGGACCCGGCTCCCCGACGGCTTCTCACTGCGCGCGCTGGGGCCGGCAGACCGGCTGGACGAGCTGGGCTTCGACCTCAGGCTGGGGGCCGGCAACCGCTGGCGCTACCAGGCGGGATCCAGCGGCGGCCGGCTGAACCAGGAGGGGGCCCGCGTGGCGCTGCAGAGCCGGGTCGGGGACGCCGAGTGGGGAGGCGACGACTGGCTGCGCGCCGTGCTCGATCGCGCCGCGGCCGCGGACCAGGGGGTCCTGCCGCGGATCGCCGGGATCCTCACCGGCTTCATCGACCTGACCTTCCGCGTCGGCGGACCGGGAGACGGTGGCGCCGCGCCGCAGCGGTACTTCGTCGCCGACTACAAGACGAACCGCATCGCGCCGCCCACCCAGCGGCGGGACTCGCGCTGGTTGCACTACACCCGGCCCTGGATGGCCTGGGAGATGGCCCATCACGGCTACCACCTGCAGGCGCTGCTCTACACGGTCGCGCTGCACCGGATGCTCCGTCAGCGGATGCCGAGCTACGCCTACGAGACCCACATCGGCGGCCACCTCTACCTGTTCCTGCGCGGCATGGGGGGGCTGGACACGCCCCGGGACGGCGAACGCGCGCTCGGGGTGTTCTGCGACCGCTGGCCCGCGTCGGTGGTGCTCGGGCTCGACGCCGCGCTGTCGGGCGCGTCCACCGACGAGATCCGCGCCATCGTCGCCGACGCCCGCGCCGGGGCAGGTGCGGCATGAAAGAGCTGACGGAGCTGACGAAGCTGACTCCCTTGCACCTGCTAAGCGCCGCCTTCGAGCAGCGCGCCCACCGCCTGCGGGGGCGCGGCGTGCTGATGCCCACCGACCTGCTGGTCGTCGACGCCGTCGCCGCGCGCTTCGGCGAGTCCGATCCGGAGGTGCTGCTCGGACTGGCCTTCGCCGTGCGCGCGCCGCGGGCGGGACACGTGGGCGTTGAGCTGCCCGCGGTCCGCGACCGGGTGAACGACGACTGGCCCCCCTGGCGGGCTCCCTTCGCGGAGGACGAGTCGGAGACCCTCCTCGACTGGCCCGGCGATCCCGTGGCCTGGGAGGCGGCGGTCCTGTCCTCGCCGATGGTCGGAGGCGCGGCGGACTCCGGCCGTCCCTTCGTCCGCCAGGTCCTCGCCGACGGCAGCACGCTGATCATGACCCGGCGGATGTGGCGGGAGCAGCAGCGGCTGGCCGCCGCCGCGAGGGCGCTGGCCTCCGGGACTCCGAGCCTGCTGCTGACGGACGAGGCGGTCGCCACCGGCGTCGACCGGGTGTTCGCCGGCGCCGACAGCCAGGGCGCGCGGGCGGTCGCGACGGCCGCAGCGCGCCGGCTGACCGTGATCACCGGGGGGCCTGGGACCGGCAAGACCTACGGCATCAAGCGCCTGCTCGCGCTGCTGATCGAGTCGGTCACCGACCCCTCTTCCCCGCTCCGGATCGAGCTGGCGGCACCCACCGGAAAGGCCGCGGTCCGGATGGCCGAGGCGATCGCGGAGGACCTCGAGCAGCTCGATGTCGAAGACCGCGTTCGCGCCGTGCTGGCCAGCCTGCGCCCCCGGACCCTGCACCAGCTGCTCGGGATGCGTCCGGACGGCACCAGCCGCCACGGGCTGCAGCGCCCCGTCCCGGCGGACCTGGTGGTGGTCGACGAGGCGTCGATGGTCGACCTGACGCTGATGCGGCGGCTCTTCGAGGCGATCCCCGACGGCGCCCGGCTGGTGCTGCTCGGCGACCGGGACCAGCTGGCGAGCGTCGAGGCCGGGACCGTGCTGGCGGATCTGGTCGGACCGGTCCTCGACGGCGCGAGCGCCGACGCCGAGCCGCTCCACGCGGCCGTGGTCCCCTTCGACACCGACCACCGGTTCCAGCAGGCCCCCACCGTGGCGGCGATCGCCGCGGCGCTGCAGGCCAGGGGAGACGTCCGGCTGGAGCAGGTCGGTCGCTGGATGACCGGGGAGGAGGTCGCAGCTGGCGACCCCCTGCGCGGTCGGATCACCCACCTCGGCGTCCCGGCGGAAGGACGCCCCGAGCAGGACCAGCTCGACCAGCTCGCCGCGTCTTACCTCGCCGACGACGGCTTCGTCGGGATGCTCGCCGCGGCGATTCGGGCCCACGGCCCGGACGGCCCGGCGCTCCGGGCTTGCTCGCTGCACCTGGAGCTGCTCCGGGCCTTCGAGGGCTACCGGGTGCTCGCGGTCCATCGACGCGGACCGCTGGGCGTGAGCGGCATCGAACGGGCGCTGGCCCGGCGCTGCCAGGACGCGCTGAAGCAGGCGCTGCGCCACCGCTCCGGACTGGCAGCCGAGGTCGCGGTCAAGCTCCCGACCCGCTGGGGGCAGTGGCTCGGGCGGCCGGTGCTGGTCACCCAGAACGTCTACGAACTGGGGCTGATGAACGGCGACACCGGCCTCGTGCTGCCGACCGAGGGCGGCCTGGCCGCGGTGTTCCCGGTGAGGCAAGGCGGCGTCGACACCACCCGCGAGGTCAGCCTCGCCCGGCTCCCGGACCACAGCGGCGCCCTGGCGATGACGGTGCACAAGAGCCAGGGCTCGCAGTTCCGCCGGGTGGCCTTGGTCCTCGCCGGGCGAGACTCGCCGATCCAGACCCGCGAGCTGCTGTACACGGCGATCACCCGGACCACCTCCCGCCTCGACTGGCTGGGAGATCCCGCGGAGCTGCAGCGTGCGCTTCGGCGGCGGGTCGGCCGTGCCTCGGGGCTCGGGGACCTGCTCTGGCGCAGCTGACCACTGCTGGTAGAGCTGCGTCCGGGCGATGCGCTGCGGCAGCAGCCGGCGGTCTAGGGGCAGAGCGCGAGGTACTCGAGCTCGTCGTTGTCCGCGTCGAAGTAGGCGACGTGCAGGGCGCCGCCGGCGATCGCGATCGAGGAGTAGCGTCCGACGCTGCCGGTCGCGGCGATGGTGGCAAGCTTGAAGCTGCCCGCGGCGTCGGTCGCGTGCTTCAGGTCCTCGTTGGTGTAGTCGTAGTAGCTGATGTGCACCGCCCCGGCCGCGTCGACGGCGATCGACGACCGCCCGCCAACGTCCCCGGTGGCGTCGAGGGTGCTCGTCTGCCAGCTGCCCGCGGCGTTGGTCGCGTACTTCAGGTCGCCGTTGTCGAAGTCGTAGTAGCTGATGTGCACCGCCCCGTTGCCGTCGACGGTGAGGGCGTTGGTCCAGCCGACGTCGCTGGTCGCGTCGACGACGCTGACCTTGAAGCTGCCGGTGGCGTTGGTCGCGTACTTGAGAGTCTCGTTGGTGTAGTCGTAGTAGCTGATATGAACGCTGCCGCCGGGGGCGGTGTCGAGGCTGGCGTAGGTGCCGACATCGCCGGTCGAGTCGATGGTGCTCGTCTGCCAGCTGCCGGTGGCGTTGGTCGCGTACTTCAGGTCCTCGTTGGTCGAGTCGTAGTAGGCGACGTGGAGCACGCCGTTTTCGTCGCTGGCGATCGAGGCGTACTCGCCGACCATCCCCCCGGAGTCGAGCGTGACCGCCTGGAAGCTGCCCGCGGCGTTGGTCGCGTACTTGAGGTCGTTGTTGGTCGCGTCGTAGTAGCTGAGGTGGACCTTGCCGCCGCTGTCGACCGCCAGCGAGGGGTGCTCGCCCACCATCCCCGCCCCGTCGACGAGCACCGGGGCGACGGCGGCGCAGACACAGCCGGCGACGGGGCTCCAGGCGGTCTGCGACAGGTCCGGGTCGCAGCGCCCACAGCCATAGACGAAGCCGGGCACGAAGCACTGGCCGTCGATCAGGCAGTCCGTCGCGCTGGTCAGCGTCCAGCCGCTGGGATCGGTCGCCGGGTCGCAGGCCGCGCAGCCCTTCGGGTGCTGCGCGCCCGGGTCGAAGCAGGTCCCCGAGATCAGACACAGGTTGGGCAGGGGGGTGAAGGCGACCTTGCTCGTCTGGGGATCACAGACGGCGCAGCCCGCCGGATCCTTGTCCCCCGCCGCGACGCAGCCGTCGCCCACCAGGCAGTGGCTGCTGCCGATCACCGTCCAGGCGGTCTCGCTCGCCGCGGGGTCGCACTCGGCGCAGCCCTCGGGGTGCTTGTCGCCGCTCTGGTAGCAGGCGCCGTCGATGTAGCAGCGATCGACGGGCGCGGTCCAGGCGGAGCTGTCCTGCGCGACGTCGCAGACGAGGCAGGTGCCGGCGGGATGATCCGCGCCGTCCTGGTAGCACTCGCCTTCGATCAGGCACCAATCAGCCTTGAGCTCGGACCCCAGGCACCCCCCCTTGCCGTCGCACAGCTCCGCGGTGCAGGCGTAGTCGTCGGCGCACTCGGCGACGTAGTCGACGCCGGCGCAGACGCCGGCCTGGCAGTAGTCGTCCTTCGAGCAGTCATCGCCGTCGTCGCAGGCCCCGCCAGTGGTCGGCTGCCACTGCGCCTGGTCGACGTCGGGGTCGCAGACCTGGCAGGCGTTGTCGGGCTTGGGATCGCCCCGGTCGAAGCAGCGCAGCTCGGTCTGCGCGGCGCCGCCCGCGCCGGTCGCGGCGGCCTTGACCAGCAGCGCGCAGCTGTCCTTGGTCGGCAGGTGCTCACACCGACCCAGCGGCTGGCAGCGGTCCTCGGTGCAGCTCAGCCCGTCGTCGCAGTCCTGCCGGCTGGTCGCCCGACAGCGACCGTCGTCGCCGCAGACCGGGTCGATGTCGCAGGGATCGTGAGTCGTGCAGGGGCCGCCCGGGTCGTCGCAGGAGAGCAGATCTGGCTGCTCGGGGCGCGGGCCCGCGTCCGGCGGCCCCCCTCCGTCGTCGCCGGGGCTGCCGTCGCTGCAAGCCGCGAGCAGCAACAGGCCGATCAGTCCAAACAAGTAGCTACGCACCAGCTCGCCTCCCGTGGTTGGTCGCGGGCGATGATAGGCGAACGACTAGGCCCCGGCCAGCGCCTGTTTGAAGGCCGCGGCGCTGGCAAAGCGCTCGTCCGGCTCCTTGGCCAGTCCCTTGAGGATCGCGCGCTCGACCGCCTCGGGCAACTCGGGAGCCAGCTCGCGCGGCGACGGTGGCGGCAGCGAGCATTGCTGAAAGCCCACGGCGATCGGCGTCTCGGCGCGAAACGGCGGGCGACCGCAGAGGACGCAAAACGACACCGCGGCCAGGGCGTAGATGTCGGCGCGGTGATCCACCGGCTCGCCGCGGACCTGCTCGGGCGCCATGTACTCCGGCGTCCCGAGGATCAGGCCCGTCGCGGTCTGGCTCATCATGTACGAGGCCTTGGCGAGGCCGAAGTCGATCACCCGCACCTGCCCCTCGGCGTTGACCAGGATGTTTGGCGGCTTGAGGTCGCGGTGGACCACGCCGGCGCGATGCGCCGCCTCGACCGCCTCGCACACCGGCGCCAGCACCGCCCGGCCCTGGTCGAGCGGCAGCCGGCCGCTGCGGTCCAGCAGCTGCTGCAGCGTCTCGCCAGCGAAGTACTCCATCGTCAGAAACAACAGCCCCCGGTGGTCGCCGAGGTCATGGATCCGGATCACGTTCGGGTGCGTGATCTTGCGGGCGGCGCCGACCTCGCGGCGGAAGCGCTCGGCGGCCTGGGGGTCCTCGACCAGGTTGTGAGCGATGACCTTGAGCGCGACGTCCTCGCCGAGCTGTCGATCGCGGGCCAGGTAGACCGCGCCCATCCCTCCTTGACCGATGGTCTGCTTCAGCTCGAACCGATCCATCAGCGTGTCGCCTGGAGGAAGCTCCCCGGTTGACGCCAGCGCCACGACCGTCGGCGCCGTCGCCGTCGCTGCGGCGGGCACCCTCACCGACGCGGCCACCGCCGGCGGGCCCGCTGGCGCCGCGGCCACCGTCGGTGCGTCGACGCTCACGGCCACCGGACCCGGTGGTGCGGGCGGGGCGAGCAGCAGCTGGCTCTGGTGCGCCGCGAGCCGGTTGAGGCGGGTGTTGAGCTCGAAGTCGACGGAGGTGACCACCGTCTCGAGGTTCTGCACCCGCTGCTCCAGGAGCAACCGTTGCTCGCGCAGCGCGGCGAGCTGCTCCCGCTCGACGGCGCCGGCGCCCCGCTCCTGCAGCTCGAGCTTGCGCGTCCGAAACTTGAAGTACTTGCTGAGGCCGACGATGAACACCGGCATGCCGAAGATCATGACCAGCGCGACGATCCCTTCCATGGTCCGAACCATACACCCATGACGCCGCCCTGGCGCGCCCGAGGCTGCGGTGGCCTCGACGCGCCGGTGCGCTCCGTCAGCGTCAGCCTGAGGGTCAGAGCCTCCTGCCGCCGCGGGCTATCGTCCTACGGTAGCGTCCGACCACACCGGAAGCCGACGCGGGGATAGCGGACCAACGGGCTATACGAGAAGCGGGCGGCCGCGCGCAGCTGGGCCCCATAGTTGGG
>JAUVBO010000309.1 GCA_030591195.1 Pseudomonadota bacterium | reverse complement strand
GCGCCAGCGCGTCGGTGCGCACCGCGCCGACGGCCAGCGCGTTGACCCTCACCCGGGGGGCGAGCTCGTGGGCCAGCAGCCGCGTCATGTGCGACAGGGCCGCCTTGGCCGTGCCGTAGGCGACGAAGCCCGAGTCCACCAGATGCGACATCGCCGACGAGATGTTGACGATCGCGCCGCCGTCTTCGCACTGACGCATCGCCGGGATCACCTTCTGGCAGAGCTCGAAGGCGGTGGTGACGTTGAAGTGAAACGCGGCGTCGAAGGCCTCGGGGCTGACCGCCAGCGCTGGCGCCGGCATCGTGCCGCCGGCGACGTTGACCAGGATGTCGATCCGCCCGAGCTCGACGATCGCCCGGTCGACCACCCGATCGAGCTGCTCGGACTGGTTGACGTCGCAGACCACCGGCACGCCCCGGGGCCCGAGGGCCGCCACCTCGGACGCCACCGCCTCGACCTGGCTCGCCGTGCGCGCGGCGCAGACCACGTCGGCGCCCGCCTCGGCCAGCGCCAGCGCCACGCCGCGGCCGATGCCGCGGCCACCTCCCGAGACGATCGCCGTCTTGCCCTCGAGGCGAAAGCGTTCAAGTGCCATGATCTACCGCTGCTCGTCGTCGCGCACGACCTCGGCCTCGGCCTCGATCACCGGACGCCGATCAGGGCCTCCGGTTCCGCTGGCCGCGAACGGATCTCCGCCGGCAAAGGGACCGAAGGGGTTCTGGCCGCCCTGCGCCTGCATCCGCTGCATCCGCCGCTCGAACGAGCGCACCAGCAACGCGGCGGCGCCAAGCCGGACCGGCGGGATCAACAGCAGGAAGCCGATCACGTCGGTGACGAAGCCGGGCATGATCAGCAGCACGCCGACGATCATCAGCACCACACCGGAGACGATCGCCCGGGCCGGCAGCTCTCCGCCGGCCATCGACTGGTTGACCTCCTGCATCGTCCGCAGCCCCTGGTGGCGCACCAGAGAACCGCCGACCACGCCGGTCAGCACACAGAGGCCGAGGGTGGTGAAAAACCCGATCGCGCGCGAGGCGCCAACGAGCAAATAGAGCTCGACGAAGCCCATCACCAGGACCACGAGAAAGAACCGTCCGACGAACACCATGACCCCCGCATCGTAGTCGACGCCCGACACCCACGCCACCCGCGACGGGGTCAAGACGAGCGGGACCTGTGGTCTGGACTTCCTGATCGCGGTGGGTTAGGGATTGGCCGCGGTACGAAAGGCGATCGTCGTATGAGCGAGCACGCGCACGGTGAGGTCTCTAAGGGCAGACTCATCACCTTCCTCTTCGAAAACAGCATCTTCCTCATCGCCGGCGCTCTCGGCGCGCTGATCTTCGCCAACGCAGCGCCGGACGCCTACCACCACCTCGTCCATCACAAGAACGGCCGGTTCTTCGGCCACGAGATCAACCTGTTCCACTTCATCGTCAACGACATGGCGATGGCGTTCTTCTTCCTGCTCGCGGGCAAGGAGATCCGCGAGGCGATGCTCCCCGGTGGCCCCCTGGCGAGCGCCAAGACCGCCGCGTTGCCGCTCCTGGCCACCATCGGCGGCATGGTGGGACCGGCAGGGATCTACACCGCCGGCGCGCTGTACTTCGACCCCGAGCTGACCCGCGGCTGGGCGGTGCCGATGGCCACCGACATCGCCTTCAGCTACATGGTCGCGCGGCTGATCTTCCCGCGGGTCAACGGCAAGACCCACCCCGCGATCGTCTTTCTGCTGCTGCTGGCGATCGCCGACGATGCCGGGGGACTGATCGTGCTCGCGACCTTCTACCCGACGGGCGAGCCGAACCTGCTGATGCTCGCCGGGCTCGCGGTGGGCGCGATCTGCGTCGCGATGGTGTTCTGGAAGGTCCTCAAGGTAGCCAACTTCTGGCCCTACCTCCTGGTGCCCGGCGCGATGTCATGGTTCGGCTTCTTCAAGGGCGGCATCCACCCGGCGCTGGCCCTGGTGCCGCTGGCCTGGTGCATGCCCCACGCCCACACCGACCTCGGGATCTGGGCCCCGGGTGAGTCCGAGGGACACGACACGCTCAACCGGATGGAGCACTGGTGGAAGCGGCCGGTGGAGCTGATCCTCGGCCTCTTCGGCTTCGTCAACGCCGGCGTGGTCTTCTCGGCGATGGGCGTCGGCACCTGGCTGGTTTGTGTTGGTCTGCTGGTCGGCAAGCCGTTCGGCATCGTGGCGATGACCAAGCTCGGCCAGCTGTTCAAGCTCGAGCTGCCGCAGGGGATGACCAACCGCGACCTGATCATCGTCGGCTTCGCCGCGGGCATCGGCTTCACCGTGGCGCTGTTCGTCTCCGTCGTCGCCTTCCCGGGTGGGCCCCTGCAGGACAGCGTCAAGATGGGCGCGCTGTTCAGCTTCTTCGTCGCCCCGATCACCCTGATCCTCGCCAAGGTCCTGCGCCCCAAGGGCGGCGTCGCCTGAGGGGCACCGCGATGACCCACCGGACCGCGCGATGCCCGCTGGTGCAGTCGTGGGTGGTGGTTGCCTTGGCTGCGGCGGCCGCCGAGGCGCGAACCCCGCGCGAGCCCCCGACGCCCCGCCATTGCGTCCAGCGGTGTCGTGCGAGCGCATCGACGATCACGGCCCTCGACTGCGAGCGTCGTTGCGCCGGTGAGTGGCGAGCGGCTCCTTGGCGACGCAAGGTAACCCTCGAGCACGGCAAGCGCGCCGCAGCCTGCCTCGCGCGCGAGGTGGCCTGCAAGGGGACCAAGGCCCACAGGGCGCGATGTCGCCGCAAGGCCGCTCGCTGCGTCCGCCGCGCCATCGGCTTCACCGGCGGGCTCGGACGCTGCTGGGTCAGCCATCGTCAGCGGCAGGGCCGCTGCGCAGGCCGGGCAGGCCGGGCGGGCTGGCACTGTCGAAACGAGGTAAGGGTTGCGCTACACCGCTGTCGGCGGCGGGCGGCGCGGCCGGACACGCGGCAGGGCGAAGCCTACCGGCTGGCCTCGGCGGTGGATGACGAGATCCAGGCCGAACTCGACCGGACCCCAGCGAAGCGATGAGAGCGCGCTGCTAGCGCGCTTCGGCTAGCCTGCGCATCTCTCGCTTGAGGCGCTTGATCTTGGTCCGCGTCTGGTCGAGCTGCTTCTTGTCCCGATCCGCGACCTTGGCGGCGAGGATCTCGTCGCGCTGCTTCTTGACCTGCTGGACCTCTATCTTGAGCTTGGAGATGCCCGCGGCCTTGACGAGCTTCGGCCGCTCGAAGCCGTAGGCCTCGGCGAGCGAGTCGAGCAGCTCGGCTCGATCGGGCGCCGTGGTGTTGGCGATCTTGGTATCGGCGGCGCAAAGCTCCCGAAGCTTCGGCAGCGCCAGCGTCTCGAGATCTTTGTAACCATTAACATTATCTGGCTTCGGCATCGTGAATCTCCTGGCCACCGTGGGCGACGGCGAAGGAATATGGCAGGGATCGCGCGCGATTGCAATCTTGGTTGATCCTCCAAGTCACAGCTGCTTGGCGAGCTGCTCGACGCCGGCGAGCAGGGCGTCCGCATCGCAGGCGGTCTTGGCCGAAGCGGCCCGCTCGGTGGTCTCGCTCTGCAGGTCGTAGAGCATCGAGGTCAGCGCGCAAGAGCGTCCGACCCGCAGCAGCTTGGTCGCCAACGACTTCTCGGCCGCCACCGCTTTGCCGAGCGCGATCTGGCAGCGTTGCTCGTAGCAATCCCGGTAACTCTTACGCTTTTCGGCAGAGAGGCGGCTGCGCAGCTGATCCCGCGGAATCACCTGGTAGCCAGCGCGTTGGGTCACCTGGGCCGCGAGGTACTCGGTCAGCTGCCGCAGGGTCGCCCGCTTGACCACGCCCGCCTGGTCCTCGATCTCGAACACCGCGACGACGATGCCGCGCCGGGCCCGGGTGAGCCGACCGCCCATTTTACGCTCACCGGGTTGCTCGCCCGCCGGGGCGCGCCGAAGCTCAGCGAGCATCCCGGTGAGCGTCTCGGCCTCGTTGGCTCCCGAGATGTCGTAGCCCCATTGCTCGCGAACCGCCGCCACCAACCGCCCTGCCGGGTAGATCCGCTCGAGCCGGCACCCGATGGTCTTCTTCAGCGAGGCCGGGCAGGCCATCCGACCACCGAGCACCGGCACCCCCACCGCGCTGATGGTCACGCCATCGCCGTGGCGCCGGATGGTGACGAAGTAGCGCGAGTAATAGCTCTTGGTCTGGCTGGTGGTCCCGCGAAAGATCCGCCGGTCGATCGGCTTGCCACGGAGGGCCAGCTCGCAACCTGCGGCGTCGCAGCGGGTCTGCTTGACCAGCGCCAGGTCCCGTTGCTTGCCGAGCGCGATCACCCGGCCGACAACCTGCTGCACCGCGACCCTGGGCAGCTCCTGGCGGTGGGCCTGGCCGCGGTTGTGATCGAGGCTGCTGTGCTTGAAGGGCTCACCACCAAGGCCCATCGTCGCGCAGCCGCCGACGAGCCAGGCGGCCAGCGCCAGCTTCGATACCTTGCTCATGCTCAGCTCCGTCCCTGGTCGGGGACATAGATCGTACCGGTGATCCGGTGCGGCAGCGGCGCCTTGCCCGACTCACTCCCCAGCAGGGTGCGGGTCGGCCGGCAGACCGGCCGCGTCTCGACGAGGTTGAAGTCGGTGAAGTGCGCCGACAGGTAGGTCAGCTTGGGCGGAATGTAGCGGGTCTGCAGCTGGTGCTCGTAGCGCGTCACCGTGCGGGTCACCGGCTCGCTGCGGCACTGGTTCTTCATCTCATAGCGGGTCACCGAGCGCGTCACCGGCACGCTACGCGAGGTCTTGGACAGGTAGTCGTAGCGGGTCTCGTAGCGGGTCTCGGTCCGCATCACCGGCCGCGAGACCATCCGGCAGCGGTGCCGGTATTCGGTCACCGTCCGGGTGACCATCTTCGGCACGTAGCGGGTCTCGGTGCGCCCGGGGATCCGGTGCGGCACCTTGTAGTGCTCCTTGCGCGCGATGGGCAGCAGCTCGGTCTCGCAGCGCACCGGCCGCCCCTGACGCACCGAGCGCATCACGATCCGGATGCCGCTGACGTAGCGTGCGCCCGCCTGGCGCGCCTCGGCGAGGAAGTCGATCACCAGCTTGGTGCCGTCCTGCTGCGAGCCGAAGGGGTAGTCGAACGAGCGCCCCTTCAACCCCCGCGTCTTCGCCTGCGCCCGCTTGATGATCCGGATCTCCGGCACGTGTGATGTGGCGTGGCCGAGGGGCTGGTGAGGACCAACCACGCAGCCGGCCAGCAGCGGCAACGACAGCGACAGCGCGATCAGTTGTTGGCGGTGCAGCATTCGAGCGCGATCCGAGCCCAGGTCACGCCGTTTGGCAAGCGACAAATCCGCTGAGAGCTCCATCAT
>JAUVBO010000947.1 GCA_030591195.1 Pseudomonadota bacterium | reverse complement strand
GCTCCCGCGCGAGCGCCTGGTGGTGATCAGCGGACCGAGCGGCAGCGGCAAGAGCAGCCTCGCCTTCGACGTGCTCTTCGCCGAGGGCCAGCGTCGCTTCATCGACTGCCTCAGCCCCTACGCGCGGCAGTACGTCTCCCAGGTCGCCCGGCCCGATCTCGACGAGCTGCTCGGCGTGCCGCCGACGGTCTGCATCAGCCAGCGCACCTCCCGCGGTGGACGCAAGAGCACCGTGGCGACGATGACCGAGATCTACCACTACCTGCGGCTGCTGTTCGCGCGGATCGGCCGCCAGCACTGCCACCGCTGCGGCGCGCCGGCCAGCGGCCTCGAGGCCGACGACCTGGTGCAACGGCTCGTCGCCCATCACGAGGGGCAGCGGATCTTGCTGCTCGCGCCGGCGGTGCGCGGGCGCAAGGGCTCGCACCGCGACCTGCTCGAGCGGGGGCGCGCCGCCGGCTGCGCCCGCGCCCGGATCGACGGCAAGCTGGTGGCGCTCGACCGCGAGCTGCCGTCGCTGGCCCGCTACCAGGAGCACGACATCGACCTGGTCGTCGCTGAGGAGCTGATCGGCTCTGGCGCGGCGGGCACGCCGCTGTCGACGGCGGTTGGCCGCGCCCTGCACCTCGGCGAGGGTACGGCGCTGGTGGTGCCGCTCAGCGCCCGCGGCCGGCCGGTGATCAAGCGCAGCCGGATCTACAGTCAGGAGCGCTACTGCGCCGACTGCGGGGTCGGCTTCGAGCCCCTCGATCCCCGCAGCTTCAGCTTCAACAGCGGCGCCGGCGCCTGCCCCGCCTGCCACGGCAGCGGGGTGCTCGGCGACTCCGAGGCCGAGCGCTTCGAGGCGCCGTGCTCGGCGTGTGAGGGGGCGCGGCTACGCCCCGAGGCCCTCGCGGTCCGCCTCGGCGATCGCTCGATCGCCGAGCTGACCGCGATGACCGCCGGCGAGCTGCGGGCCTTCGTCAACCGACTCGAGCTCGACCCGCGGCGCCAGCGGATCGCCTCCGGCGCCCTGGACGAGATCGCCGCCCGCGCCGACTTCCTCGGCCGGGTCGGCCTCGACTACCTCTCGCTCGACCGCGGTGCCCACACCCTCAGCGGCGGCGAGTCCCAGCGCGTGCGCCTGGCGGCCCAGCTCAGCGCCGACCTGCGCGGCGTGCTCTACGTGCTCGACGAGCCGACCATCGGCCTGCACCCGGCGGACAACGAGCGGCTGCTCGAGGTCCTGCGACGCCTGGTCGACCGCGGCAACACGGTGGTGGTGGTCGAGCACGACGAGGAGACGATCCGCCGGGCCGACCACCTGCTGGAGCTCGGCCCGGGAGGCGGCGCCGAGGGCGGCGAGGTGATCGCCTCGGGCACGGTGGCCGAGGTGCTCGCCCGACCCGACTCGCCCACCGGGCGGGCGCTCTCGCGCAGCGGCGCCCAGCGGGCGGTGACCCGCCAGCGAGCGGTCGATCGAAAGTCTAGCTCGGGGGACGATGGCGGCTGGCTCGGCCTGCGCGGCGTGCGGCACCACAACCTGCGCGATGTCGACGTCGACTTCCCGCTCGCGCGGCTGACGGTGGTCACCGGCGTCAGCGGCAGCGGCAAGAGCAGCTTGGTCCGCGACGTGCTCGGCGCCGAGCTCAAGAACCTGCTCGGTGGCGTCGCGCCGACGCGCTGTCAGGGCCTTGCCGGCGCAGCGGCGCTGCGGCGGGTGCGCGAGATCGACCAGAGCCCGATCGGCAAGACCCCCTCGAGCACCCCCGCGACCTACGTGGGGTTGTTCGACGAGGTGCGACGGCTGTTCGCCGGCCTGCCCGAAGCCCGCGCCGCCGGCTACACCGCCTCGCGCTTCTCGTTCAACGTCAAGAGCGGCCGTTGCGAGCACTGCCACGGCCAGGGGCAGATCAAGCACGAGATGAGCTTCCTGCCCGACGTCCGCACCCCCTGCGAGGCCTGCGACGGCGGGCGCTACAATCACGAGACGCTGCAGGTGCGCTACCGCGAGCGCACGATCGCCGACGTGCTCGGGCTGACCACCCGCGAGGCGCTGGAGCTGTTCGCCGCGGTGCCGCGCCTGCGCCGCGGGCTCGAGCTGCTCTGCGACGTCGGGCTCGACTACCTGACCCTCGGCCAGCCGAGCAACACGCTCAGCGGAGGCGAGGCCCAGCGGATCAAGCTCGTCGAGGAGCTGCAGAAGGAGGGCGGAAGCGGCACCCTCTACATCATGGACGAGCCCTCCACCGGCCTGCACTGGGTCGACCTGCGCCGCCTGCTCGAGGTGCTGCAGCGGCTGGTCGATCGCGGCGACACGGTGGTGGTGATCGAGCACAACCTCGACGTGATCGCCAGCGCCGACTGGATCATCGACCTCGGGCCCGGCGGCGGCGAGCGCGGCGGCGAGCTGGTGCACCAGGGCGACCGGGCGAGCCTGCTGCGCCAGTGGCGCCGCTCGACCACCGCACGCTATCTCAAGTCACACCTCGCCGGGCGCTAGAGAGCTCGGCCGGCCCGAGCACGGCGCGCAGCCGGCGGACCTCCGCCTCGCCATCGCCGAGGCCGCCGAGCTCAGCGGCGGCCAGCGCGTCCCGGGCCAGCCGCCGGGCCGCCTCCTCGTCGCCTTGCCGGCAGTGCAGCTCCGCCTGGGCCGCCTCACAGCCGATCACGCCGAGGAGCCAGCCAGCGCGCTCGGCCTTGGTGCGGGCGAGCTCGAGGTTCGACGCCGCCTCCTCCG
>JAUVBO010000287.1 GCA_030591195.1 Pseudomonadota bacterium | reverse complement strand
GAGCCCGCGCAGGTAGAGACGCTTGAACTCGAGGTCCTTGAGCAGCCCGGCGCCGAGGTCGGCCTCGAGGCTGCCGGCCCCACGCCACTGGAGTCGCTCGGTGAAGGGGTCGCTGCGGCGGATCAGCCCGGCGTCGAGCGAGAGCTTGGGCAGCTGGCGATGATCGAGCGCCAGCCGGGCGCTGGCCACGTCGCGCAGACCCTCCCGGGCGCGGTCGGCGGGGGCCTGGCCGTACTCGGCCTCGCCGAGGGCGCTCGACTGGCGCTGCCACCAGAGCGACAGGGGCAGCCACTGGGCCGCGCGCAGGGTCGCGTCGGCGCCGAGCTGATAGTCGAGCCGGCTGTCGCCCGGGCGGCGGCAGCTGCCGTCGAGGGTGCGGCAGAACTCGGTCTGCCGGGCGATGCCGATGCCGGCGAAGCGGTCGGTGTACTTGCGGGCGTTGGCGCGCAGGGTCAGCTTCGGGCTGGTGAGCGCGAAGCGCCCGAGGAACGCCCCGCCCCGCATCCGGTCGTCGCTGCCCTCGATGGCGCTCGACGTGGCGGCGGCCTGGAGTCGCGCGTCGAGGGTGTAGTCGTCGCCGAAGCGCTGGCGGTGCAGGGCGTTGAGAGCCACCAGATCCTGGGCCGCGCGCAGGACGCCGCGCTCGCGCCGGATCTGCTGATCGTTGATGCTCATCAGGCCGAGGTAGCTGACGCCGAGGCGGGTGTGGTCGGTCAGCTGCAGGTCGAAGCTGGCGGCGGTCGTCAGGTCGCGCAGGTCGTCGGCCGAGGTCGCGCCGGAGACCGCGAGCTTGCTCACCAGCCAGCCAGCGATGGCGAGGATCTCCTGCTCCATCGACCCCTGATCGATCGAGGCCTCGATGAAGAACGCGCCGCTGACCAGCTTGATCGCGATGCTTGCCGTCTGGCGCTCGATGAAGACCCCCGGGAGGCCCGGTACCTCCTTGGCCTCGGGTAGCTTGCGGGCGAGGAAGATCGACTGGGCGCTCTTGTCGTCGCCCATGTCATGGATCCGCAGGATGATCCCGGCGCTGGTCCAGTCGAAGTCCTGGGAGACGGTCTTGACCCAGCCGCGGTTGATGTACTGGTCCGCCCCGCCGTCGATCTCGTCGAACAGACCTTGCTCGTCCCGCGCCCAGCGCGACCGACCGGAGCGCTTCAGCTGGCCGATGTCACCGTCCTTCGGCAGCAGGTCGGCCACCGAGACCGCGCCGACGTTCTTGCGCGGGATCTGCAGGTACTCGTACTCCACCTCGAGCACCCGCATAGCGTGGATCAGGTCGGTGTTCTTGAACCAGAGCATCCCGTTGTCGTGGTCGACGAAGTAGTCGACGTTGCGCTCGAGCTCGCGGCCGTCGAGCAACGCGCGGAGCGAGCTGGGGATGACCTGGCGCACCGGCTGCGCCGCGCCGTCGCGGTCGCGCTTGAACAGCTTGAAGCGCTTGATCTGCAGCGAGGCGACGTCGGGTCGGGAGAAGACCGCGCGGGCCGGCGTGCCGCGGCGCAGGCCGGCCGCGGCCCGCAGGGTAGCCAGTCGACCCTCGGCGCGCTTCGGTCCAGCGGCGAGCACCAGCCTGCCGCCCTCGATCTCGGTGCGCTCGGTGAGCCGCCCGCCGTCGAAGGCCGGCTCGAGCCGCAGCTCGTCGCCGAGGCGCACTTCCTGCAGCAGGTCGGTCGGTCTGCCGAGGTAGCGCAGGTCGATGTCGTACTGCTGAAACGAGGAGAGCGTGGCGCTCTCGCCGTCGAACACCGGGGCGATGTCGCCCCAGTCGAGCTTGGCCGACAGGTCGAGCTTGCGCCCGCTCGGCAGGCGCGCACCGGCCCCGAGGCGCAGGGTGTTGACCAGCCAGTAGCCCTCGCGTTCGAACGGGCTACCCTCGGCCCAGCTCAGATCCTGCTTCAGCTCGGTGTCGAGCTCGGCGCTGACCGACAGGGATAGCTTCTTCGGCACGGGGTCGCCGTTGCCCGCGCCGACCGGCTGGCTCGCCGAGGGCTGGCTGGCGCTGTCCGCCGGGCCGACGGCACCGCTGCCGCTGCGAGCGATCAGCTCGCTGCGCTCGACCCACTCGTCCTTCTTGAAGTCGTAGCTGTCGAGCTCGCCGCTGTCGGCGAAGACGAGCAGGACGTTGCCGGCCGTGGCCAGCAGGGCGAGGGCGTCGCTGCTCAGGCCGTCCTCGACCCGGTAGTACTCCCAGGCCTTCTTCGTCGGCTCGAAGCGGGCCAGGCCCTTGTCGGTGGCGAACCAGAGGAAGCCGCCGGCGGCGGCCACCGACCGGACCTTCTTGCTCGGCAGGCCCTGGTGGTGGAGGAACGGCGCGAGGCTGTCGGTCGCGACGTCGTAGGTGATCAGTCCCTTGTCGGTGACGATGTAGATCAGGTTCGACAGCGGCGCGGCGGACAGCACCCGGGTGCCCGGCAGGCCCTGGCTCTTGCCGAGGGTGACGAAGGTCCGTCGCTGGAGGCTCATTCGCGCCAGGCCGGCGCTGCAGGTCAGCCAGAGGTTCGCCCCTCGCTCCTCGATCTCGAGCACCCGGTCGCCGGCGAGCCCGTCGGCGCTGGTGTAGCGGCGGAAGGTCCGCATCCGCACGTCGTAGGCGGCGAGGCCCGCGTCGGTCGCGACCCAGACGGTGCGGCCGCGGAAGTGCACGTCGTTGACCCGCGGGCTCGGCAGGCCGCTCTTGGGGCCGAAGCGCTGCCACTGGTTGGTGCGGACGTTGTAGCGCGCCAGCCCGCCGAGGGTCCCGACCCAGACCCGGTCGGGGTCGGAGGCGTCGATCGAGACCGAGGTCACCTCGCGCGACGGCAGGTCGGGCGGGCCGAAGGTCTCCCAGCGGCGCGAGCCCTTGTCGAGCCGCGCCAGCCCGCGCGGGGTGGCGACCCAGACGTCGCGGGACGAGAGCTCGATGTCGTTGACTCGGTCGCTCGGCAGGCCGTTCTTCGCCTGGTAGGCCTTCCACAGCTCGCCCTGTCCGTGGAGCAGGCCGCGGTCGCGGGTACCGATCCAGGTGCCGCTGGCGTCGCTCTCGCTGATCGGATAGCGGCGAGCCTCGGCCGGCGATGAGACGAAGAGCGAGATGGCGAACAGACTCGCCTGGACACGGTAGGAGCAATGGCTGGGCACGGGCCGATTTTCCCATCACGACGGCGAAGATGCGAACATTTCGCAGCGAGCCGCCCGGCGTGGCGGTCGCGGGACGGGGCAGAGGCGAGGGCAGGTCAGACGCGCTTCTTGATGATCTTGATCTTCGATAGGTCGGCGATGCCGACGCCGAGCTTGGCGGCGGCCGCGATGTGCTCGACGTCCTTGGGGGCGAGGCGCTGGCGCTTCCACTGGGTCAGGCCGAGGGCTACGGCGTCTGCGGCCACCGGGTCGGTGCTGACCACCAGCGCGTGGAGCTTCTGCACCTGGCCCGGGCCCTGGGGGCCGTTGGTGACCAGCGAGCGGGTGGCGTCGATCACCGTCAACTGAGGACGGAGCAGCGTCGCCAGGTCGGCGATGCCCTGGTGCAGGCTGATCATCTGGTGGAAGTGCCGGCGGTCCCAGATCAGGCCCATCAGGTTCTTCAGCCCGAAGCTGACCTTGGTCGCCTCGTGCTGCTTGGCCACCGGGATGTTGATCAACACGTCGGCGGCGGCGACGACCCTGGGGATGTCGGTGCGCTTGAGTTGCTTGCCCTGCTTGACCGTCTTGGGCAGGTAGAGCGACTTCTTGTCGGCGGCGAGGACCTCGACGCCCTTGATCTTGCTGAGGGCGGGTCCGACGCCGCTGGCCTTCACCGAGCGGCTGCCTCGCGAGAGCGTGTGATCGACGGCGGTGATCTTGGCGGCGCCCCAGTCGACGCACATCTGGGCCACCGCAGCGGCGACCTCGGGGCTGGTGTTGTTGCCCCAGGCTGCCGGGTTCTTGAACGACATGTTTGGCTTGAGCACCACCGTCTTGCCCTTGATCTGCTGCTCGAGCGAGCGGAAGACCCGCATCGCCGACTTGAGCATCCTCACCGGGTCGCTGCCCCGGACCACGACCACCCGCGGCTTCTTCGCCGCGAGGGCGGCGAGCTCGAACCCGCCGAGGCCGAGGGCTGCGGCGCCGCTGAGGACGCCGGCCCGGCCGAGCTGCTCGAGGAACTCGCGGCGCTTGATCTCGGACATTGGGGTTTCTCCTCTTCGGTGGGGATCTCAGCTAACGGTTCAAGTGGTTGAGGCGGATCAGGTCAGGAGCTCCGGCCTGATCGCCGTCGAGCCGAGCGCGACCTTCTCGCACTGGTCGAGCCAGCCCTGACTGATCGTCTCGGGCGATGGCCCGAGCTTGCTGCCCCGCTGCTCGTCGCGGATCTCGCGTCCCCGGGCGTCGAGGGCCACCGGGTCGAGGCTCGCCAGCAAGCGCTTGGGGAAGCAGTCGGGCGGGTCGCTAGTGTCGCCCTTGCAGACACCGATGGTGGCGTCGAGCAGCCAGAGGCGGCTCTTGCCGACCACCTCGGGAAGCGCGTTGATCTCGGGGATCGCGCGCTCGAAGCGGCGCTCGATCACCTCCTCGCCGCGCTTTTCGTCGTGGTAGTCGCCCGGGTTGTCGATCAGGCCGTAGTTGTTCTTCAGGCAGCCGGTGAAGCCGCTCGCCCGGTGGTTCTTCATCACCGCGAAGTTGATCAGGTGATCGATCCGGCGGGTGAGGATGTTGGTCAAGTGGGTCTTGCGGCCGCCGATGCAGACCGTCCCGAGCTCGGAGCCGCGTCCGGCACCGACCTCCCGTGGCGCCTCCAAGGTGCCCTCCACCGGACAGCCGACGGTCTCGGTGGTCACCCGGGCGTCGTCGAGCTCGTCGAGGCGCCGGTCCCAGACGAGCAGGTCATCGGCCGGCAGCTTGAGTCCCTCGACTAGCAGCTCGACCAGCCCGCGGACTAGCTCGGGGTGGGTCGGCACCCGGTCGTTGAGCACGTTGACCTTGATGCCGATGATCTGTCCGGCCTGGTAGCCGGGAAGCAGTGCTCGCCAGGCGCCATCGAGGTCGGTCTGCTTGGTCAGCCCGAGCAGCAACTTCTTCAGCGCCGGGGCTGCCGCGCTTGGGTTGACCCTCAGGCCGGCGAGCAGGTTGGGATCCTCCAGCTCGAGCACCCGTCCCGCGTCGGCCGGGGCGAGGGTCTCGACGTTCGCGGCAGGCACCGCGCAGAGCCCCGAGCTCTGGTCCTGCCATGCACCGTCCACGTCGGGTAGGCAGCTGGCGGCGAGTAGCGCAGCGCCGCCGGACACGAGGAACTCGCGCCGGGGGACTCCCTTTCTCTCCGGTTTACGCGCTGTTAGCGCGCGACTCGCTCGGCGGGGCACGATGGGGGTCCACCTCTCACTGCAACCAAAAACAGCAATCCAATACCGATTGAACAATACTATCACGACCGCTGGCAGCGGCCACGTGCCGCTCGTGCCGCCCTACCTCACGATCGACGTTGCCCCGGGGCGGACATTCACTCGTCGG
>JAUVBO010000593.1 GCA_030591195.1 Pseudomonadota bacterium | reverse complement strand
GTCGTCTTGCCCGCACCGTTCGGTCCGAGCAGGGCCACCACCTCACCCTGACCGACGGCGACGCTCAGGTCGTCGAGCACCCGCCGACCACCGAGGCGACAGCAGAGCCGCTCGCCGGCAAGCACGGGCCTGGAGCGCTGCTCGGTCGCCCCGGAGCGCTGCTCGGTTGGCACGGCGGCCGGCACCGAAGCACGGCTCTTCGCCCGATCGACCGCGGATAACGCCCCGATCATCGCGCGAGCTCCGCCCGGGCTTGGTGGACCACGGCTGCGCCGGTCCGGGTGTCGAAGCTGATCCGGGCTCCCGCGAGCCGCAGCCCACGGCGCGGCACGTCGAGCCGCGCGTCGCCGGCGAGCACCACGACCAGGCCGGCCACACCGCCGGCCGCAGACGCCGAGAGCTCCACCCGACGGGCGCGACCCTCGACTTGCCCGCTGCGCACGGTGGCACCCTCGGCAGCGGCCGTCACCGGCCGCCCATGTTTGTCGAGCTGGACCGAAAGGCGTCGGGCGGTCACCGACAGCTTTCCTGCCTTCAGACGAACGGCGCCCTGGAGCTCGAGCACCGCGCGGCACGGGGCTCCGGGCGGGCACTTGCCGGGCCGGTAGCTCAAGCGGCGGGCAGAAAGAGAGACCGACACCCCCGGTCCGAAGGTTCCCGGCAGCGATATCTTCTGGCGACTAGTGGCCGACGGCTTGGCGGCGGCCACGCCGCTCGTCGAAAGCGGACCGAACGCCAGGGACCAGAGCGCCAGTGACCCGAACGCCGCGCGCGTCCAACGTGCCCCTGCGGAGGTCGACTTTGAGTTCGCGTCCGGCAACCTTCAGTGATCCTTGGCGAAGCACAAAGTCCTCGACGCGCAACACCCCCCTGCGGCCATCGAGGTGACCGTGCTTCGCCTGCACGTTCAATGAGCCAAAAACGGCTTTAAGGCGCTGAAATCTAGCGGATTTGTTATTAAGAATCCAGGCCCGTCTGGCCCGAATTCGCAGTAGTTGTCCGCCGATTTCCTCGTCCCACTGAATGACGTCAGCCTGACGCCCTTGGATGCCTGACACGGGCCGGGCAAACGCCGTACTCATCCAGAATCCTGAGACAATTAGAAATATAGCACCGACCTCCTGTGCTGTAAAGAGGCGATGGCCCGTTATTTGCAAACAATAACCCCTTGACAAGGAAACCAAAACATGCCGCCTATCGGAGTTCTGCCGCCAAAAGAGCTTGTTTGGTAGGCACTTGCGCCGCGCGGCGACGGTTGGCATCGGCCGATGCGAACCGCCACCGATCCAGCGTCCAGAGCCAGAGGTCCGGCCTCGTCCGAACCACCGCCTCGACCTTCGCCGACACGTGCGCGGTGGCGCTGGCCAGCGACGCGCTGCCCCTCCCTACCCTTCCGACATCGCAGCTCCGGATGACGATCTGGTGCTGCGACGGCCCCTGTCGCTCGATGAACCCCGTGAGCACCGGGGCGCCGGTCAGCCGAGCCAGCGCTGCCACCGCCTCGGTGGTGGGCGCCGGCTGGCCCAGAAACGGCGCCTGGCGACCGCTGCGAACGGGCTGGTCGACGAGGATGCCGACCACGGCGTTGCCGCGCAGCGCACGGACCGCCTGCCTCAGGTGCAGCCGCCGCTCGACCCAGATGCAGCGAATACCGCTCCGGCGGCGGAAGCGCTCGATCAGCCGAGTGAAGCGCGGGTCGTAGCTCCGACGAGCCAGGACGTATACCGGCGCCAACTGAGCCACCGCGGCGGCCATCAGCTCCCAGTTGCCGAAATGGGCCGTGGCGAAGATCACGCCGCGACCACCAGCCCGAGCACGCGAGATCGCCTCCGCGGCCCCGTCGCCGAAGCGGCAGGCGCCCGCGGCCAGCACCCGGTCGAGCACCAGGCACTCCATCGCGCTGCGACCGAGGTTGACAAAGGACTGGCGGACGATCGCACGCCGCGTGCTGGCCGACAGGCCCGGCCAGACCCGCGCGACGTTGTCCTCGGCGCGTCGCCGTTCGGTCGCCGCCACGGCGGCGGCGAGGCGCCCCAGCGGGCGCCCGATGGCGGGAGCGGCCCTAGTGGGCACGAGCCGCAGCAACGCCCGCATCAGGCCAATCAGCCCCACTGCCAGCAGATAAACCACGTGATTGAAGGCGCGCTGGAGGCTGCGGTGCCGCTGGCGAAAAGAGGGACGGTGGTCGGTGGCATCCGCGCTCATTGCAGGCAACCCGCTTGAACCCTCACGGTTGAAGAAGAACCCCAGCCGGATCAACGGAGCGCGAGGGGCTCCTTCGACTCCCGCGCCTTGGCCACTACGTGGGCCAGCGCTGCCTCGACGAAGCGCGCGAAGAGCGGGTGCGGCTCGGTCGGCCGCGACTTGAACTCGGGGTGAAACTGACAGGCGATGAAGTAAGGGTGATCGGACAGCTCGACCATCTCGACCAGCTTGCCGTCGGGGCTGAGGCCGGAGAAGGCCATCCCGTGCTCGGCGAGCCGGTCACGGTAGTCGTTGTTCACCTCGTAGCGGTGCCGGTGCCGCTCGGAGATCTCCTCGGCCCGGTAGGCCCGATGGGCGAGGCTGCCCTTGGTCACCCGGCACGGGTAAGCGCCGAGCCGCATCGTCGCGCCCTTGTCGGCCAGATCGCGCTGGTGCTCCATCAGGTCGACCACCGGGTACGGCGTGTCGGGGTCGAACTCGGCCGAGTTGGCCTTCTCCAGCCCGGCAACGGCGCGCGCAAACTCCACCACGGCCAGCTGCAGACCAAGACAGATGCCGAAGAAGGGGATGCGTTTCTCGCGGGCGTACCTGACCGCGGCGATCTTGCCCTCGGTCCCGCGGGTGCCGAAGCCGCCAGGCACCAGGATCGCGGATGTCCCGGCCAGCAGCGGCTCGACGCCGTCCTGCTCGATCTTCTCCGAGTCGACGAAGCGCAGCAGCACCTTGGTCTGGTTGGCTATCCCACCGTGGGTCAGCGCCTCGTTGAGGCTCTTGTACGACTCGATCAGATCGACGTACTTGCCGACGATCGTGATCGTCACCGTCTGCTTCGGCTCGTGCAGCGTCCGGACCAGCGCTTCCCACGACTCAAGCCGCGGCGCGCGGGACCAGATGTTGAGCAGCTCGGCGATCTTCTCGTCGACGCCCTCCTCGTAGAAGCTGATCGGCAACTCGTAGATCGAGGGCACGTCCCTCGCCTCGAACACCGCCTCGGGTGCGACGTTGCAAAACAGCCCGATCTTCCGCTTCAGCTCCTGCGGCAGCGGGTGCTCCGTACGACAGATCAGGATGTCGGCCAGGATCCCGATCTCGCGCAGCTTCATCACGCTGTGCTGGGTCGGCTTGGTCTTCAGCTCGCCAGCGGCGGCGATGTAGGGCACGAGCGTGAGGTGGATCGAGATCGTGTTCTCTCGACCGAGCTCGGTGCGCAGCTGGCGGATCGCCTCGTAGTAGGGCAAGCCCTCGATGTCACCCACCGTGCCACCGACCTCGCAGATCAGCACGTCGACACCGGTGGCGCACTCGCGGATCTGGGCCTTGATCGCGTCGGTGATGTGGGGAACCACCTGCACCGTCGCCCCGAGGAACTCGCCCCGGCGCTCGCGGGTGATCACGTCGTAGTAGATCTGCCCCGTGGTGCAGTTGTTGCGCTTGCCCATCCGCGCGCTGGTGAAGCGCTCGTAGTGACCGAGGTCGAGGTCTGTCTCGGCGCCGTCGTCGGTGACGAAGACCTCGCCGTGCTGCAGCGGGTTCATCGTCCCCGGATCGACGTTGATGTACGGATCGAGCTTCTGCAGCGTGATCTTCAGCCCGCGGTTCTCCAGCAAGGCCCCGATGGACGCCGAGGTCAGCCCC
>JAUVBO010000778.1 GCA_030591195.1 Pseudomonadota bacterium | reverse complement strand
CGTCGATGGCCAGCCGGTCCACTGCTTCAACATCCTTTCGCCGGTCGTCGACGGCGGGCAGATCGTCGGGATCGTCGGCGTCAACATCGACATCACCGACCGCAAGAACGCCGAGCAGGCGCTCGAGCAGCTCGCCGACGCACGGCGGGCGCTGACGTCGCGGGTGATCGCGGCCCAGGAGGACGAGCGCCGCCACCTCGCCCGCGAGCTGCACGACGACGTCGGCCAGATCCTGGCGGTGGCCAAGATGGAGGCCGACTGGCTCGCCGACCGGGTCGCCGACGACGACCTGCGCGAAGTGGCGCAGCGGCTCGCGAGCCGCAGCGAGCAGCTGCTCGGGCGGGTACGTGCCCTCTCCCACCGCCTGCGGCCGCCGGTGCTCGACGACCTCGGAGTCGACTGTGCGCTCGACTCGCTGGTCACCGAGATCGCCCGGCTGTCGCACATCTCCTTCGAGCTCGAGGCGGTGGTCTGCCCGGACCTGCCGATGGAGGTCAAGACCGCGATCTATCGCATCGCCCAGGAGGCGCTGAACAACCTGGTCCGTCACTCGGAGGCCGACCGCGCCTGGGTCCAGCTGGCCACCTCGCCGGGCCTGCTGGAGCTGGTGGTGACTGACGACGGCGTGGGGATCGAGGTCGCCGCGCTGGCCGCTGGCCGCTCGGTAGGGCTGACCGGCATGCGGGAGCGCGCGGCCGCGGTCGGCGGACGGTTGTCGGTCGGCGGGCGACAGGGCGGCGGCGCCGAGATCCGACTCGAGCTACCGTACGACAAGCCGGAGCCGCCCGGCTAGTCCCGCGTGTTTCGGCGCTGTTCAGCGGCTGCGATGGCCGAGCGACCGCGGTGGACTTGAGCCGGAACATCCGCGCCGCTGGCTTGTCTCTGCCTGTATGGAACAGACATTTCTCCTGACGGGGCTGGCGCTGGTCGCCAGCGCGGTGCTCTACCGGTCTGTCTGGCGGCGGCGGTTTCGCGATCCCTCCGCGCGAGGCAGCGGCGCGGTGCGCCTGGTGGGGCGGATCTGCGGTCCCGGACCGGCCGGCGAGTCGATCCCCGCGCCCGGCTCGTTCGAGCTCGAAGGGGCGTCGTTCGGGGTGGTCCACCTCGATGGCACCGCTGACCTCGCCACGGGTCGCGTGATGCGGGTGGGCGACCGGGTGACCGTCGACGGCGTGCCGCGGCTGGTACCGGGCCCGCTTGACGAGACGCTCTATCGCGAGCACGGCCGGGTTCCCGGCGTCGACGCCACGCGGGTGACGCTCGGCGGCTGGCCGCGGCTGAGATGGCTGGTCCCCGCCGCCGCCGTGGGCGCGATCGCGGTCGTGGCGATCGGCGTCGCCCGACCGTACTGGGTCTCGCCGCGCCGGCTGCTGGTCGAGCGCAGCGAGCAGAAGACGCGCTGTCCCGAGCGCACCGTGCGCGAGACCCGCATCGGGCCGGATGGGGTGCTGCATCGCTGTCGCCACCAGGCGGGCCACCTGCACGGGATCTATGCCATCTGGAGCTGGGCGGGTGAGCTCGTCGAGCGCGGCCAGTGGGTGGATGGTCGGCGGGACGCCGTGCGCGACGTGATCCTCGGCGACGGCAAGCTGCGGCGGAGCACCTACCTCGAGGGCCAGCTCCACGGACCGGTCTTCGTCCTCGACCAGCCGTTCGGTCGCGTGTCCCGCCGGCGCTATCACGCCGAGTACGTCCGCGGCCGGTTGCATGGCATCGAGCGCGGGTGGCACGCCAACGGCACGCGGGCCTTCGTTCGCTATTACCTCGACGGCTGGCCCAGGGGCACCTGGACCAACTGGGACCACCAGGGCCGGGTCGTGGCCCGTGGGCCCGGATCCTCGCTCTTGCTCCGCGCCGCGCGCCACGGCGAGGGCGAGCCGAGCCACTCGATGGAGCAGCGAGATGTCCTGTAGGGGCGACGTCAGAGGCCCTGCGGGCGAGCTGATCGAGGTCGTGCTGCGCTTCGAGGGCACGGCGTTGCAGGTCCAGCTCCTCGATGGAGCTCTGAGGCTCTCGAGCCGCCGCCGCTTCTCGCTCGAGACGCCAGTCCCTCTCCGGGTCGAGGCCTGCGCCGCAGGTGGGTTTGCCCTCCAGCTCGGCGACGACGCCCGCAGCTACGGCGCTGGCGAGGCGCTGACGTTGTCGCTCTCGCCCCTGCTCCAGCTGCAGGTCCAACCCGTGGGTCGCGCCGAGGCGATCCCCTCCGGGTTGCTCTCGTTGCGCCGTGACTGGTCGCCGTCTGCGTGGGGCGCGACCTTGGGCTTGCATCTGCTGCTGGTCGGGTTGGCGCTGCTGTCGGCCCCGGCCCGCCGGCCTCGGCTCGCCGGCCACCCGGCCGCCTCGCCCCGCACCATCGCCGTGCGGGTCGGCAGCCTGGGCGGCTGGCTCGGGACAGCCGCTCCGCATCGCGCGCCGCGGTGGATCGGCGAGCGAACGAGGCTGCGTTCACCGCAGCCCGACCGTCCCGGACGGGCCGTTCTTCGCCCGCAGCGCGCTCGCGCGAAGCTGGCAACCGCCCCCAGCCCCAGCCTCGATGCGCTGGTCCGGCAGGCCCTTGGCAGCGGCCCGCTCGGGCAGCTCGACGACAACCTGCCGTCGGGGGGCGCCTTTGGTCCCGGGGCCCGAGCGGCCCTCGCCGGTCTCGGCCCTGGTGGCGGCGGTGTTGGTGGCGGCGGTGGCGGTGGTCAGCATTATGGCATTGGTGGGCTGAGCATCAGCAGCTTTGGCCTCAGCTGCGGTGAGCCGCCCAGGGCCTGCGTGGGTCATGGCGCGGGGTATGGCCGCGGCGTCGGAATGATCCGTCGGGCCGACACGCGACCGCTCGGGTCGGGCCGCATCGCTGGCGACTTGCGCGGTCGTGTCGCTCGGGGTCCGCGGGTGTGGCCGTGCGGCGGCTCGAGCCGGCGCGGTGGATGCTTGGACGGCAGCTGCGGCCGCGGTTGCGTGTCAGTGACCGGCGGGTTGAGCAAGTCGATCATCCGCCGGGTGGTGCGCCGGCACCTCAACGAGGTCAAGTACTGTTACGAGCGCGAGCTGTCGGCCTCGCCAGACCTCACCGGGCGGGTCCAGATCAAGTTCGCCATCGGCCCCCGGGGCCGGGTGGTGGCCGCGGCGGTGGAGGGCACGACGCAGGGGAAACCGCGCGGAGAGACCGGTGTGGGCGGGGCCCGCCGGCCCGGGGGCTTAACCGCCCCCCACGGGGGCGGCCGG
>JAUVBO010000208.1 GCA_030591195.1 Pseudomonadota bacterium | reverse complement strand
GGCCGAGCCGCCGATCCGATGGTGCGTATCGACCACCGGAGCAGCGCACGACAACGATTACGGAGGGTTGAAGAGCAGGCCAGAATACCCCAGCACGTACAGGCGACTGACCAGGTGGTGCGGCCTGGGGTGCGGGCCTACTCCTTGCCGCAGGGGCCGTCGCAGGTGTGCTCGACCAGGCCGTCGGGCCGAAACAGCAGCTCGAGCTGCCTGATGAAGCTCTCCAGCCGGCGAACCCCGTAGTGGGCCGATACGTCGTCCGGGGGCGTCTCGGCGGGGATGTTGGCCGCGGGCGGGATCAGCGGGGTGTCCACGTCCCACTGGACGTAGGCCGCCTCGAGCGGGCCCGCCTGCTCCTCGACGCCATAGACCGCCTCGACCTTCGGCGTCATCAGCGGCAGGCCGAGGGCGCGGATCACCACCCGGCTGGCGAGGTTCGGCACCTGCTCGTCGTGGCGCGACTCGCTGTAGGCCACCCGCTTTGGCGCGTGGCCCGGCAGCGGCGCCTCCCTGACGTAGCGGGCGTAGTTGATCGGGTCGGTGCCGTCCCAGAGCGACTGGGACATCGCGAGCAACAGCGCGCGGTCGGTCGGCCGCTCGTAGGCGAGCTCGAGCAGGGTAGCGAGCACGGCGAAGTTGGAGCTGCGTCCCATCATCAGCGCCCAGAGGCCGCCGCCGACGTGCAGCGCGAAGCGCTCGATCCGCTGGTTCAGCGCGGCGAAGGTCACGCCCTGGATCCCGCCCAGGGAGATGCCCAGGTAATAGATCGTCTCGCCGTCGGACAGCTGCTTGCCGTTGACCTGCAGGTCCGGGTGGGCGAAGAGCTCGCCGCGCACGAGCTCGACCAGGACCTGGGCGTTGACCTGGGCCTGGTGTAGCCGGTCGGTGATCCGGGGTAGCCCGCTGAAGTCGATCGCGACGTTGCCCGCCGCCGCGACGTCGAGGGTCGACAGCCCGATCCAGCGGATGCCGATCGCGACCAGGCACAGGCGCTCGGCGAGGGCGCGGTGCGAGCTCGACCCGACCATCGTCTCCGGGGCGCCGAACAGCCCGTGGCCGAGGACCAGCACTGGCAGCGGTGCTGTCGCCGTCGCGGCGCAGCGCGGGATGTTGACGAAGAAGTCGAAGCGCTGCTCGCCCCGGTAGACCGGGCGGCCGGTGGCATCCAGCCCGAGCCAGGCGTCGGGATCGTCGCTGGCGAGGAACGAGGGCACGGCGAGCTTGCCGCTGATCTTGCGCAGGGCGTCGGGTGACTCGTCGGGGTCGAGGTCCTCGGCCGCGATCACCTCGAAGACCGGCCCGTCTGTGGGAAGATGGCTCAGGGCCTCGTCGACCATGCCGATCAGCGGTCCGGTCACGGCCTGTTCGCTCGCGGTGTGAAAGTCCCAGGCGAACACCACCTGCTCGAGCGGGAGATCCTGCTGGCGAAGCAGCGCGAAGACCGGCGCCAGCCGCTGTCCCTCGGCGACCAGCCGCAGGTCGGCCACCGCCTCGCCGTCACGCAGTCGGCGAAAGGCCGCCGGGGGCGTGAGGGGCGCGCCGCTGGCATCCTTCAGCCCCTCGCGCAGCACGACCAGATGGCGGGTGTCGAAGCGCAGCGGTCGCATTGGGCGGATCAGCAGCGCGCCCTCGCCGGGCGGCGCGTTGGCGTCGACCTCGGCGAACAGTGGCACCCGGGCGCCCGTGTCGGCCTCGATGACCCAGATCAGGCTCGCCTCGCCCACCGAGCTGGCGAGGTCGTCCTGCGGCGGCAGCCCCTCGCGGCTGACACCCCCGGGGAAGGCGACGATCGGCTGGGAGCCGGGGCTGAAGCCGTCGAGCAGGTTCCAGCGGGTAGGGTCGACCGCCAGCCCCTTCTTGTTGGCTGGCATTGCCTTGGCGGGATAGTTGACGCGGTAGCCGGTGGCGCTGTCGTCGTCCTGCCGCAGGAAGTAGCTCGACGGCCAGGGCAGCAAACAGTGTTCGTGGTCTGGCGCGAGGGGGTGACAGTGCGCCGGTACGCCGGAGTCGTCCGCGGGCAGCGGCGGCGTCTGACAGGCGGTTGCGAGCCCCAGGCAGGCGGCCAGGGCGACGATGTCGCGAGCACGAATTCTCATCGACCATAGGCTAGGACCAATCCGGGTGTCGGGCCAGGGGGGTCTCTTGACGGCGGGTGTGGCCTTCGTCTACTTTGCGCCACTGTAATCGGATGATGACCATATTTCGCGGGTTTATCGGCCAAGGAGCTGCGCAAGATGGGACGCCTCGGACTCGCTTTTCGCTGTTTCTTCCGGGTGCTGGGCGGCAAGCCGGTCCCCGAAGGTGTGGAGATCGAGCAGCCGGAGCAGCCGGCAGCGTTGCCGCCGGGGCCGGTGGGGCCTTCCGACGACGAGCAGCTCGCCCGGTCGGTCCAGCTGCTCGGTCTGTTGCAGCGGGAGGGTCGGCTGATCGACTTCGTCCTGGAGCCGATCGACGACTACGACGACGCCCAGGTGGGCGCCGCGGTGCGTAACATTCACCGCGACTGCAAGAAGGTCCTCGACGAGTACCTCAAGCTCGAAGCGGTGGTCGAGGGCGACGAGGACTGCCCGTACGAGGTCCCCGAGGGGTTCGACCCGGCACGGATCCGACTCACCGGCAACGTCACCGGCGATCCGCCCTTCTCGGGGACCCTGCGGCACCACGGCTGGCAGGCGTCTGACATCGGGCTTCCCGAGCCGGCCAAGGGCGTCGATCCGAAGATCGTCGCGCCCGCCGAGGTCGAGCTGCCCTAGACCGGCGCTGCAGGTTTTCCGAATTCGCCCGACACCGTCGTCGAGGAGCTTGAAGTGTCTGAATCGCGCTACGTCGTCGGCATCGACCTGGGAACGACCAACACCGTCATCGCCTACTGCGACACCGAGCAGCAAGCCGACGAGGACACGCCGCCCGAGGTGCGCGTCTTCGCCGTGCCCCAGGTGGTCAGCCCGGGGGTGATCGAGCCCCACGGGGTGCTGCCGTCCTATCTGTATCTCGCCGCGGGCCCCGAGCTCGCCGAGGGGGCCCTCGACCTGCCCTGGGCCAAGGGCCAGGGGCACGCGGTGGGCGTGTTCGCCCGCGAGCAGGGGGGCAAGGTGCCGACGCGGGTGGTGTCGTCGGCCAAGTCGTGGCTCTGCCACACGGGCGTCGATCGCACCTCGCCACTGCTTCCCTGGCCGGCGCCCGACGACGTGCCGCGGATCTCGCCGCTCGACGCCTCGGCGCGCTACATCGAGCACCTGCGCGACGCCTGGAACGAGGCCTTCGCCGCCGAGGATCCGTTCGCGTCGCTGGAGAGCCAGGAGGTCTACCTCACCGTGCCGGCCTCCTTCGACGCGGTGGCGAGGGAGCTGACGATGACCGCCGCCAAGCGCGCGGGGCTGCTGTCGGTGACCCTGCTCGAGGAGCCCCAGGCCGCGTTCTACGCCTGGCTGGCTCACGCCGGCGACGACTGGCGTAGCCGGCTCGAGGTTGGCGACGTCGTGCTGATCAGCGATCTGGGCGGCGGCACCACGGACTTCTCGCTGATCTCGGTCGAGGACCGCGAGGGCGAGCTGCAGCTCGAGCGCGTGGCCGTGGGCGAGCACATCCTGCTCGGCGGCGACAACATGGACCTCGCCCTGGCGGTGACGGTGGCCAGTCGCCTCGGCGACAAGCACCAGCTCGACCCGTGGCAGACCCGGTCGCTCTGGTATGCCTGTCGGCTGGCCAAGGAGCAGCTCTTCGCCGATCCGACGCTGAAGAGGGCGCCGGTGAGCATCCTCGGCCGGGGCTCGAAGGTCATCGGCGGGACGATCAAGGCCGAGCTGGTGCGCGAGGATCTCGACCAGGTGGTGCTCGAGGGGTTCTTCCCCGGCTGTTCGGCGAGCGACCGCCCGGCCCGGCAGCGGCGAGCTGGTCTGCAGGAGCTCGGTCTGCCATACGCCTCGGACGCGGCGGTGACCCGCCACCTGGCGAAGTTCATCGGCGAGCACCTCGGCGGCGCCGAGCAGGGGGCTCGCTTCCCCACCGCGGTGCTGTTCAACGGCGGCGTGATGAAGGCCGACTCCCTGCAGCAGCGCTTCACCGACGTCCTGCGTGGCTGGTCCGACGGCGAGGTGCGCCAGCTCGAGTCCGCGAGCCTCGATCTGGCGGTGGCGCGGGGCGCGGCCTACTACGGGCAGGTGCGGCGGGGGCGCGGGATCCGCATCCACGGTGGCGTGGCTCGCTCCTACTACGTCGGCATCGAGAGCGCGATGCCCGCGGTACCTGGCATGCCCGCGCCGCTCAAGGCCCTCTGCGTGGTGCCCTTCGGCATGGAGGAGGGGACCGAGGCGAGCATCGAGGGCCAGGAGTTCGGCATGGTCGTCGGCGAGCCGGTGGAGTTTCGCTTCCTCTCGTCGACCACCCGCAAGGACGAGATCGGCACCGTGGTCGATCGCTGGGACGAGGGCGAGATCGAGGAGCTGGCGCCGGTGCAGACCGCGATGGACGGCGGCTCGGAAGACGACGAGGCCGGCGGCCCGGTGCCGGTGAGGATCCACAGCCGGGTGACCGAGGTCGGCACCCTCGACCTCGAGCTGCGCGCGCGGGACGAGCGCAGCTGGAAGCTCGAGTACAACGTCCGCGATTGACGCCGCCGCCCAATCCTCCCGGCTCGGCCCCGAAGTGGGCGCTCGATCGGCCATAAGCTTGAAGGTTGTCCCGACCCGACAAGAAGTGGCTGCTTCTTCGGCCAGAACCAGTGACATCGACGTGACCGGGGCGGAAGTGGCTGCATTCTCGGCCAGAAGTCGCGAGGTCGTCGCAACCAGCCGACAAGTGGCCGATCCGCCGGCCACTCCATCCCGGCCCCGCGGTGGTGGATCGATCGGGCAGAGGTGGTGCGCCGCGCTTGACGGGGGGCGGGGGCCTGCCCACCATTGTGTTGCGGACGGTTCAGACAATGGGGGGCGGTGATGGCCGAGGAACAGGGCGAGCTGAACATCCTCGTCGTCGACGACGAGCCGACGGTGCTCAAGGTGCTGTCGGAGATCGTCCGGCGCGATGGACACCAGACAGTGGAGGCGAGCTCGGCCGAGGAGATCCTCGCGCTGCTGCCCTACTGGACCTTCCAGGTCGCGTTCATCGACCACTTCCTGCCGGGCATGGAGGGGCTGATGCTCGGCGAGTACCTCCGGCGCAGCAACCCCGACATGACCATCGCCTTGGTCACCGGCGATCAGAGCCCGGAGCTGGTCCGTCGGAGCGAGCAGGTGGGGCTGAGGTATATCGCGAAGCCCTTCGCGCGGGGCGAGATCCTCGCGGTGATCGACGCCTACCGCGAGAGCGCCAAGCGGCTGGAGACTTGCCGGCGCCAGCAAGGCGACGAGCGCTTCGCCCCGCCGATCAGCGACTACCACGCCGACCTCACCGACTACTTCGGCATGCCGAACGTGCCCTCGCGGCTGCAAGATCGGCTGGGGGAGGTGGTCAAGCAGGCGCTGGGCAACCTGCGCGCGTCCCACCGCTACAACGAGCGCGAGCGGGTGGTGGCCCTCTCCGGCCTGCTCGCCGCACAGGTGCTGGGCATCAGCCTCCCGCGGGCTTCTTCGGGCGTCTCACTCTACGATCAGTACGACGCGCTGATGCACGAGCAGGGCCGGCGCAAGGAGTTCGTCAGCTGACCTGTGGGGACCGGCGAGAGCAAGGGGCGCGTAGCGGGGATGACGGGCGCGGCCAGGGCCGCGCCGACGGTGTCCCAGCTTCGGTCTGCTCGTTCTGTCCCAGCTCCGGTCTGTTCGTTCTGTCGAGGAACAATGCCGCTCAGATAGGCCGATTGCCGGGTCATTTCGCTCCGGTGCGACGCCGGGCTGTGCGGGTAGCGGCGGCTGGCATTGATCTTCACCTGGCCCTTGGTTGCTTGCAGATCACCGCGGCAGCTCCGCTCCCGAAACGGACCGGGAGGTTCACAAGCTACCTCCGATGGCGGCGGGGCCTTCGGTCCAGTCAGGGTCGAGCCTAGCTACCAGGGGAGTCCCCCCGCCTCTGGCGGGGAGGCAGCCACAGTTTGACATTTCCGGCATTTGACATGGCACTCCCTGTCGTTAGCCGGTGGTGCTCAAGTCGAGAGGACAG
>JAUVBO010000323.1 GCA_030591195.1 Pseudomonadota bacterium | reverse complement strand
CGCCCCCGCCCCCCCCGCTGGCGCCGGGTCCCCCACCGCGGGGGGGCCGGCCTCAAAGGGCGCCCGGCGGCGTGGCTTGATGCAGGTGGCGGTGATGGTGGCGGGGGTGCTGCTCGTCAGCTGCTGGGCCGACTTCCCGGAGGATCGCTTGGGCGATGCGTTGCCCGATCTCCCGTCCGGCGACAGCGGGCAGCCGCCGGCTCCGCCGGTCCCGCCGGGCTGCGATGACCAGGATGGTGACGGCCACGGCCCGTGCGACGGCGACTGCAACGACGACGACGACCGGGTGTTCCCCGGGCAGCAGGCGTTCTTCGACGAGCCGTCGGCCGGCAGCTTCGACTACGATTGTGACGGCGAGCAAGAGCGCGAGAAGCCCGACGCCTTCGGTGGCTCGTGCGAGCTGGTCGGTGAAGCGTGCCAGGGCGAGGGCTGGAGCGGCGACGTGCCGGCCTGCGGCAAGGTGGGGCAGCTGGTGATCTGCGAGCGGCGTGGCGAGGGCTGCCGGGATCGTCAGCGAGAAAGGCGGCAGGCGTGTCGTTAGCGGCCGGCGGATCCCTGGCGGCCGCGGCCAAGGCACGCTGGCCCCGAGGGGTCGAAGGGTAGAATAAGGGAGCTGGGCTTCGCTCGATGAAGATCTGTCCGACCTGTGCGGCGCGGTACGACGACGCCACGATGGTGTTCTGCCCGACCGACGGCCGCCTGCTGGCCGAGGAAGCGGCGAGCGGGCTCGATACGGTCGACGAGGCCACCGAGGTGGCCGATCGAACGGAGCTCGTCGAGCGCTCGGAGGTCGTCGAGGACTCGGGCGCCCTGGCCGACGCGTCGCCAGCGCTGGAGGCGGTCGCCGACGAGGTGCAAGGCGAGCTGGCGCCGATCGGCGAGGACGATCCGACGCGGGTCGCCCCGCCCGACATCGAGGGGGCCGAGGCGGAGTTCGCCGGCCAGGACGATGGAGGCACGCCGGTGGTGGCCTTCGATGCGCTGCTGGACGAGCATCCGGACCTGCAGCGGCGGATGGAGCAAACCGGCACCACCGACATCGGCAGCCTGGTCGGCTCGGCTGTCTCCGCTGCTGGCGAGCAGGCCGGCGCTCGCCAGGCGCTGTTCAGCAGCCAGTCGGGCTTCAGCACCCAGGTCGAGACCCCCGGTGGGCTCGGCAACGGCGTGCCCACGCGTCCCGATGAGCTGGTCGCTACGGATAACGCTGAGACCAAGGTTACGGCGCCGCCAGACTTCGGCGGACCGGACGCCACGCCGGTCGTCTCTGCTGCCGAGCTCGCCAGGCTGGCGAGCGGCGCGGCGGGTGGGGGCGCGCGCAAGACCCTGTTCGGGGTCGGCAAGTCGAAGGTGGCGTCCCCGCCGGGGCCAGGGCCCGCCGAGCCCAGGCCGAAGCCCGAGCCGGCCAAGGCGCCCCAGCCCGGGGGCCGCCCGCCGACGCGATCACGGCTGCAGATCGTCGGCAGCAAGCCGAAGATGCCCCAGACCCGTCCACTGGTCGACCAGAAGAAGGCCGCAGGGGACAGGGCGGAGGAGGGGGCGTCTGCCGTGGCTCAGGCGTCGGGCAAAGGAGCCGACCAGGCCGGCGTGGTCGACCTCAGGGCCAAGCTCGGCATCACGACGGCCAGCAAGCCCGAACCCCAGCGCGGGTCGTTGCTGGGCGGCGCGCCGCCGGCTCCGACACCCGGGCCTCGCGAGCCCACCGGCGAGCTCGGCTCGCGCGGCAAGCCACCGCCGATGCCGCCGATCGACGCGCCTGCGCACGATGTGGTGCCCAGGCCGCCAGTACCGACGGCCGAGCTGACCTCCCAGGCGCCCGCGGCGTCGCGACCAGCCGCCGCCGGCGACCCGGTCGCGGCCAGCGGAACCAGCGGCAGTCCACAGCGTTCGGGCTTGACGGCCAGCAAGGCGGATCTCTCGGCGGCGAAGGAGTCGGAGCCGGCCGTCAAGCTCCAGCGCAAGAAGCGTCAGGCCACCGCCGAGCTGGCCTCGAGGAGCAGCGTCCCGCCGATGCCGGCGGTGCCCCTCGGTGTGCCATCCAAGCCGGTGGCGCTCCCGTTGACCACGCTGGGCGCGGCCGCCTCGCCGTTCGACGTCGGGTCTTCCGAGCCGGACGCACCGGACCCGCCCGCGGCGCCGACCGGGCCCAAGGCGGCGCCAGATCCGGTGGCGCCGGCCCTCTGGCCGGCCGCCCCCGTGCCGGGGCAGCCCAAGGTCGAGGATCCGGTGGTGAGCTGGGGGCCGGGAGGTCAGGCCTCCACCGTTCCCACGGCTTCTCCGGCTTCGGCGTCGGCTCCGGCGTCGGCTCCGGCTCCCGCTCCCGCCGCCGCGTCCCCGGGGCAGATCGGCCCCGAGGCGTTCATTGCCGCGGAGGCACCGGTCGCCTCGCCGTCGCCCTCGGTGGAGGCGCCTGCGCCCGAGCCGCCCGCTGCGTCCGAGCCGCCTGCGTCCCCGGAGCCGACTGCGACCGCGGAGCTGTCGTTCGACGATCTGCTGCAGGAGTCGCCAGAGAGCGTCGCGGCGCCTCCGCCGAGGCCAGAGGAGGAGGCGCGAGCCGATCTGGAGGACCTGCTCGCGCTGGGGGGCTTCCAGCGCTGGATGCCCTGGATCGTCAGCGGCTCGCTGGTCCTGCTCGGCGCGACCTCGCTGGCGCTGGTCACGATGTTCGGGCCGGGCACCGGCGGCGAGGCGGCGGCCGAGGTGGCGGCCGAGGTGGCGGCCAAGATGGCGGCCAAGACGGCGGCCAAGACGGCGGCCAAGGCGGCGGCCAAGGCGGCGGCCGGCGGTGCATCACGACCAGCGGCCAAGAAGACTGTCGGCGAGCGCGGTGGTGTCGCCGGGGTTGGCGCAGCGACCGAAGATGCAGGGTCGGGCGCTGGCGCCGCGGACAGTGGCCCGGCAGCAGACCCGCCGGCCACCGCGGTGGGCGCCGCCAAGCCGGATCCTGCCGTGGCGAAGAAGGAGCCCGTGGCGAAGAAGGAGCCCGTGGCGAAGAAGGAGCCCGTGGCGCAGAAGAAGCCCGTGGCGAGGAAGCGACCGGCCGCCGACGTGGGGTGGGCCACGCCATCCAAGCGGCGCCCAGCGAAGGTCACCCGCAAGCGTCGGCCCACCACCCGGCGGCCACGCCGGACCAGAAAACGCCCGCGGCGCAAGAAGGTCAACGTCGAGGGAACCGTCGACCCGTTCAACTAGCCACAGGTGCAGACAGCGGCGTGGACTGCCGGCTAGCGCCCCTTGATGCGGAGCGATCCCCCACCCCTTCGGTCGGCCGACCCCAGGTCCGGGCTCCTTGCCGAGCTGCCCGCGGGCTGACGACCGAAAAGACAGCGTTTCCTGGTCCTCTCCCCGCCGGCACCGGGCTTGCAATGCCCAAGCCCACCAAGATGTTCTACAATCACCGAACAGGAGGTGGAGATGCGACCGAGCCCCCGACTCCCCGAGGTTCTTTCCTGCGGCCTTTTCGCGGCGCTGCTGACCACGCTGGTCGGCGCCGGGTCCGCCGGCGCCTACTGCCTGCCACAGATCCAGGGCTATGACGGCTACTCGAGCTGGCAGGCGGAGGTCACCTATCACCTCTCCGACACCCTCACCGACCAGGCCACCATCGCCGCCATCGATGCGGCGTTTGCGACCTGGGCGGCGGTGAAGTGCTCGAGCCTCTCGTTCAACAAGGGCGCGGCGTTCAAGATCGCCGACGTGCCGTTCCAGAACCACCAGCAGGATGGGATCTACGTCTTCTGGTTCACCGACGCGGACAAGGCCGCCTGGCCGACGGACCCGAAGTACGTCTCGTATTCCTTCTTCGGCATCGACGGCCAGGGCGGGATCTCCCAGGCCTCGATCGGGGTCAACGGCTTCAACACCAACACGCCCTGGGCCACCGACGGCAACGCGAGCGCTATCGATGTCCAGGGCCAGATGACGGCGTTGATCGGACAAGTTATCGGGCTGGACAAGTCGGATGTCGCCGACTCGGTGATGACCGGCACGGTCTCGGTCGGTGACACCAGCAAGCAGACGCTCGAGCAGGACGACATCGACGCGGTGACCCACCTCTACCTCGAGCAGGGCTGCCCCCAGCCGCCGGCGCCTGGCGCCAGCTGCACCGGGTCGCTGCCCCAGCCGGACGGGGGCACGACGCCGCCGGTCGATGGCGGCACTGCCCCGCCGAGCGACGGTGGCACCACCCCGCCGCCTCCGCCGGCCGACGGCGGCACGGCCCCGCCGCCGCCCCAGCTCGATGGGGGCACGGCCCCGCCGACGCCCGGCACCTGCACCTCGAGCCCCCAGTGCGCCGAGGGCGAGGTCTGCACCGCCGAGGGCGTCTGCGTCGGCAAGGGCGGAGGGGACGAAGGCGATGGCTGCTGCGCGGTGGCGCCACGGCGGCCGCGGCCGCTGACCGTGGTGCTGACTCTCGGCCTCGCCCTCTGGCTCGGCCTTCGCCTGCGGCGTCGCCGTCGCTGATAGGTTCTCTCCCGCGCGTGACTCCCCCGGACCGACGGCAGAAGCTGGTCTGCGTCAAGTGTGGCCGCCGCTACGGCCGGGGCTTCGACCGCTGCCCCCATGACGGAACGTCGCTGGTGCCGTCGAGGATCGTTGCCGAGCGGCCGCCTCGCGCCGCTCGAGGGCCAGGTCGCGGCCCGCCGATGATCTGTCCCCGCTGCAACCGGACCTTCCGCCCCGGGACCACCAGCTGTCCGGCCCACGGCGTCGCGCTGGTGCCGGCCGAGATCGTCGCTGGCCCCGACGGCCTCCGGGCCCGGCCGCTGCAGCAGGATCTGGCCCGGAGGATGCGCGACCGGACCCGACCTGCGGGCCCCTGGCCACGGAGCGTGGAGCTCGACGCCACCCTTCCACCGCCACACCTGATGCCGTCCACGGTGGTCGAGCGCGATGACGAAGGGGACGAGGACGACGAGACGATCGAGCAGCGCGTCCGGCTGGGTCAGCACGACGCGGGCGAGCCCACCGACGAGCAGACCATCGAGCAGCGCGTGCGGCCCGAGGACGACGAGACGATCCGACAGCAGCCCGGCGACGAGATCGAGGCGCTGTTGGAGCCGGCCCTGCCGCCCGACGACGACCAGTAGCTCTGACCGCCGGACCGGCGGCGGGTGAAGCGGGTCCGTTCGGTACCGGAATCCGACAGCCTGGCGTACACCGAGGCGCCAGGAGTCGCGATGCCGAGAACGATCCCCCTGACCACCAGCGCCATCTCCGAAGCCTCCGGG
>JAUVBO010000490.1 GCA_030591195.1 Pseudomonadota bacterium | reverse complement strand
GCGAAGAGGCCAAGGCGGGCTAACCGCGACCGCTGTTGTCGACGTCGGCGGCGATCGTCAGCTCCACGGCACCGCCGTGGCGCTGGTGCTCGATGGGCGCCGGCGTTGGCGTGGCAACCACACGCGAGGTCATAAATGCGTATGGGCAAGGTCATCGGGACCGTCGTCGCCACCCGGAAAGAGGACATCCTCGAGGGGATGAAGTTCCTGGTGGTGAAGGATTGCGATTTCGACGGCAACCTGGACGGCCCCAGCGTGGTGGCTGTCGACGCGGTGGGCGCCGGGGTCGGCGAGGTCGTCCTGTACTCTTCGGGTAGCAGCGCGCGGCTGACCCGCCTGACCGAGAACCGGCCGGTGGACGCGACGATCATGGCGATCGTCGACCTGGTCGAGGTCGGCGGGGAGCAGCGCTACGCCAAGTACGGCTCGGCCTGAGCGTCCCCGGGTAGTCCACCGGCAGCAGCGCTCGGGGCCCGTGGTGCGCACGGCTTCGGCGTGGCGGTCACGGACGGGCATCCGCGCGGGATATTGGTTCCCGCGCGGCAAGAGGAAGGCTGCCAATGGAACTCGACGAGATGAGGATCCAGCAGATCGTCGACCGCGTGGTCGCGCGCCTCGGTAATGGGGCGCCGACCGGCGGTGCACCGGCGGTGCATCGCGACCCCACGGCCGGCCCGTCGGTCAAGGGCTTCCCGCGGGGATCGCTCGGTGTCTTTCCCACCGTCGACGCGGCGGTTCGGGCGGCGCGGGAGGCCTTCGAGCAGCTGCGCGAGAAGCCGCTCGAGCTGCGCTACCGGATGGTGGCGGCGATGCGCGAGATCACCTTGCGCCACGTCCAGCAGCTCAGCGAGTACGCCGTGGCCGAGACGGGCCTCGGGCGGGTCGACGACAAGATCCGCAAGAACAGCCTCGCGGCGAACAAGACGCCTGGGCCCGAGGTGCTCCAGCCGAAGGCCTATACCGGCGACCGTGGCCTGACGCTGATCGAGTGGGCGCCATATGGTGTGATCGGGGCGATCACGCCTTGTACCAACCCAACCGAGACCATCGTCTGCAACGGCATCGGCTTCATCGCGGGGGGCAACGCGGCGGTCTTCAACGTCCACCCGTCGGCCAAGGCGATCAGCGCCTACCACATCCACCTGCTGAACGAGGCGATCGTTGGCGTCGGCGGACCGCGGAACCTGCTGACCACCCTCGCCGAGCCGACCATCGCCTCGGCCGGTGAGGTGATGAAGCACCCGGGCGTCCGGCTGCTGGTGGTCACCGGCGGACCGGCGGTCGTCAAGGCGGCGATGAACTCGGGCAAGAAGGTCGTGGCCGCTGGGCCGGGCAACCCGCCAGTAGTGGTCGACGAGACGGCCGACATCAAGCGGGCCGCCCGGGGCATCATCGCCGGTTGCTCGTTCGACAACAACCTCATCTGCTGCGACGAGAAGGAGACGTTCGCGGTGGCGCGGATCTTCGATCCGCTGCGCAAGGAGCTCAAGGCTGAGGGGGCCTACGAGCTGTCGGAGTCGCAGATCTCGCGGCTGACCAAGCACCTCTTCCCGGATGGCCAGCACAGCGACAAGGATCTCGTCGGACGGAACGTCTCGGTGATCCTCGACCGGATCGGCCTCCGCGTCGGCGACGACGTGCGGCTGGCCTTCGCCGTGGTCGACGAGAAGCACCCGCTGGTGCGGATCGAGCAACTGCTGCCGGTGATGCCGCTGGTCAAGGCCAAGGACGCCGCTGAGGCGATCGAGATGGCCCGGCGGGCCGAGCAGGGCCTCGGCCACACTTCGTCGGTCTACTCGCGGAACATCGACGTGATGCATCACATGGCGCGGGTGATGGACACCTGCATCTTCGTCAAGAACGGTCCGAACTACGTCGGGCTCGGCGGCGAGGGCGAGGGCTACACCTCGTGGACCATCGCCCACCCGACCGGCGAGGGACTGAGCTGCGCGATACACTTCGTCCGCTCGAGGCGCTGCGCGCTCCAAGATTACTTCCGCATCGTCTAGCAGCAGTCCCGCCGAGGATCGATGGCGACGAAGAAGAAGCCAGCAGCAAAGAAGGCCGCGCCGAAGAAGGCCGCGCCGAAGAAGGCCGCGCCGAAGAAGGCCGCGCCAAAGCTGCCGGTGTCGTCATCGGGACGGAGTCGCTCCGGGTCGCGTCTGGTCCGTCGACGTGAGGGTGGATCGGACCGGCGGGTCTCGCCGCCCGTGGCCCGCCCCGGGCCCGCGCTGGGGTTGCTCGAGGTGGGCAGCATCGCGCGCGGGATGGTGATCGCCGACGCCACGGTGAAGAAGGCCGCGGTCAACCTGCTCACGGCCGAGCCGCTCACCCCGGGCAAGTTCGTGGTGGTGATCACCGGCGGCGAGGAGGAGGTCGGCCAGTCGCTGGCGATCGGCCTCGAGATCGCCAGCGAGACGCTGATCGATCGCCTCGAGCTGCCGAAGGCCGACGCCCAGATCGTGCCGGCGATGGAGGGTCGCGTGCTGCGCGACGGCATCGACTCGATCGGTGTGGTCGAGACCTTCTCGGTGGCCTCGGCGGTGCTCGCCGCCGACCGCGCGGTCAAGGCGGCCGAGGTCAAGCTCTTGCGGTTGCGGCTCGCCCGTGGCCTCGGCGGCAAGGCGTTCTTCGTCCTCAGCGGGGAGCTGCACCAGCTCGAGGCGGCGGTCGAGGCCGCTCGGACCGTGATCCACGACGGCATGCTGCTCGCCTCCGAGATCATCGCTCGGCCGCACCCCGACTTCCTCGCAGCGGTCTTGTAGCAGTGATTGTGACGGCGTAGGTCCTTGCGTCCCGAGGGGCTGCGGGCCTAGACTTCGCCGATGTCGAGCATCTTCGGCGAGTCGCTGCGAGCGTTCCTCCGGCCGGTGGTCGAGTTCCTCGACGACCCCGAGGTGTCCGAGATCATGATCAACGGTCCAGATGACATCTGGATCGAGCGGCATGGCTTGCTCGAGCGCACGGGCGCACGGTTCACCGAGGACGGCCTGCTCGCCGCTGCCCGGAACATGGCCCAGTACGTCGGGCGTCCGCTGAGCGAGGAGCACCCGCGGCTCGATGCCCGGCTACCCGACGGCTCGCGGATCCACGTGCTCTTGCCGCCGATGGCCCGGTGCGGTGCGGTGGTCAGCATCCGCAAGTTCTTCCCCGGTGGCCTGAGCATCGACGAGCTGATCGAGCTCCAGAGCGTCACCGAGGAGGCCGCGCGCTTCCTCGAGGCGGTGGTGGTGAGCAAGAAGAACGTGATGATCGCCGGCGGCACCGGCAGCGGCAAGACCACGCTGCTCAACACGCTCTCCCAGTTCATTCCCGACGACGAGCGCATCCTGACCATCGAGGACTCGGCCGAGCTGCAGCTGAGCCAGGATCACCTGGTGCCGCTCGAGGCGCGGCCGCCCGACCGCCACGGCCGCAACGCGGTGACGATCCGCGACCTGTTGCACTCGGCCCTCCGGTTGCGCCCGGATCGGATCGTCATCGGCGAGATCCGCGGCGGTGAGTGCTTCGATCTGCTCCAGGCGATGAACACCGGCCACGGCGGGATGCTGAGCACCTGCCACGCCAACAGCGCGCTCGAGACCCTCAGCCGGATCGAGAGCCTCGCCCTGCTCGCCGACGTCGGCCTGCCCCTGCGGGCGGTGCGGGCCCAGGTCTCGTCGGCGATCAATATCGTGGTCAACGCTGCGCGTCTGCGGGACGGTACCCGCAAGCTGACCGCGATCGCCGAGGTGCTGCCCCTCGACAACAACGGCAACTATCAGATCCGTGATCTGTTTGTCTTCACCCAGACCCGCTCCGATCGCGGGGGCGTGGTGCACGGCTACCTCTCGCCCACCGGCCTGGTGCCGAGCTTTCAGCCGAAGCTGGTTGCCGACGGCTTCACGGATCTCGAGCCGAGCTTTTTCAGTCCGGCGAGCTATGGCTACGACCCGCCAAAGCACTTCCTCGGCGCGACGTCCAGCGCCGCCCAGCAGCCGGCGGACGCCGACCAGCAGCCGGACCAACAGCCGTTCGCCATGGCCAAGACGGTCGGGGCGCTTTCATCCCCGGTGGTGCTGCCAGCTGCCGCGGCGGTGGGTCTGTCGGAGCACCCCTCGGCTGGCCGCGGCGAACAAGAGGATTCCCAACCGAAGGTCGAGCCCCCCCCGCGCCGGCCGGACAGCGACCATCCGGCCGCCGGTCGCCGGGGCCAGGCGCGCGCGGTCGGTCGGCCGGCGGAGGCGGGCGATCTGCTCGGGTCGCGCGCCCCGGCCACCGTGGCGGTCGCCGGGGCCAGCG
>JAUVBO010000822.1 GCA_030591195.1 Pseudomonadota bacterium | reverse complement strand
CGTGGTGCGGCGGTGCTTGGTGCGGCGGTGCTTGGTGCGGTGGTGCTGTCCTGCTCCGCGGGACCGCAGGTGCTTGATCTCGGGAAGGTTTCCGGCGGAAAGGCAGACTTCTCCGCCATCGAGAACGTGCCGTTCGCGATCGACGCGGCGCCGTCTTCGAGTCAGCCGGCCGAGTCGGCACAGGTCTACCGGGTCGACACCGATGCGCCCTTCCGGGTGGTGATCAAGCAGACCACCGAGCAGCAGCTGTCGGTGGTGGCCAGTGGCGCGGCCGCCGCGACGTCCGATCGAGCCGTGCAGCTCGAGTGGACGGTGGAGGTCAACGGCGTCGGCGGCGAGGTGACGATCCTCTTCCGCAACCACGGCACCGACCCGGCCCAGGGCACCTTCTCGCTGCTGCCCGCTGGCAGCACGCCGCCACCGCCACCGGATCCAGCCGACCCGACCGACTGGACCATCACCGACGCTGTCCGCGAGGCCGCCACGCTCAACCTGCAGCGGATCGCCAAGGAGATCGACCCCCACCACCTCGATCGCTACGAGCTGTCGGGCCCGATCGAGGAGCAGTTCATCACCGCGCTCTACCGTGAGTATGCCGACCACCCGGACCAGATCGGTGCCCGGATGAAGGCCCTCGCCTCGGCGATCTTCTTCGCCGCGCCGAGCATCAAGCCCCCGGCCGACGGCGGCCGGCTGACACCGTTCCACGGCATGGACATGGACGACTTCAGCGCGTTGATGTCGATCCAGGACACCGTGTTCAGCCACCTCGTCTATGAGAAGAACAACGGCACGCTCGCCGGCGTCCGCCCGTTCTCGGTCTGTGAGGTCAAGTTCCAGATCGAGAAGTACGTCACGCCGGGTCGCGACTACGACGACTTCGAGACCTACCGCGACGAGTACCAGGTCTACGCCGCCAGCTGCGCACCCGGCGACCTGACCCACTGGTACAACTTCCGTGGCCTGGGCCACATGCGGCCGACGTGGATGGAGTCCAACATCATGGAGCGCTTCGTCCGGCGCAACGTCAAGGAGTGTGACGTCCAGCAGGACCCGGGCTACGCCGCCGACTGCCAGCAGTGGAACGCTGGCCGGCTGGCCTACCGCATCGATCACAACCGCCAGCTCGCCTCGCGCTTCATGTTCTACGATCCCGCGACCCAGGAGGACTACGTCGACTCGCCGGACAACGAGCTGGCGCTGGTCGAGGACCAGAACGGCGACGGCATCGGCGAGCTCCTCCGTCCGGGCAAGGTGTCCCTGACCACCGGTGAGACCGGCTGGCTGCAGATCGACTCCACCGGCCAGTTCAGCGGCGAGCTCAAGGTCAAGAAGGACGGCGAGTCGACCTACCGCCGGACCCGGCTGCAGGACATCGTGCCCGACTTCTCCTTCGACCCGGCCTTTGACCCGACCTGGCTGCAGCAGCCGGACTTCGGCCTGATGACCCGCTTCTCCGACCCCGCCGGCTGCACCGCGGCGAGCCTCTCGCCGAGCCAGTGCCCGCTGCTGAAGCGGTTCTACGTGCTGATCGACCGCCACGAGAACTTCTACTCGACCTACTCGGCGCTGAGCCACACCTGGTGGGGGATGTCGAGCCAGCCCTCGCCGCTGGTCGCCTGCTCGATCACCCTGCGCGCGTCGCATCACTGGGACAGCGCCGGCATCCCCTCGGGTGGCCGCGCCGGCTTCATCTACCTCTTCCGGGTGCCCTTCGAGCAGATCCTCGCCGGGACCCGCAAGAGCGTCGCGACCCTCGAGCCGGCGCCCGCGCCGCTGGCGATCCAGGACCTCTACGACGGGAGCAAGACCCTCGACATGAGCCGGGTCTGGCTCGATATCGCCTCGCTGTCGAACAACCTCTACAGCAGCGAGCACGAGATCTCGAAGTTCGGCATCGTGCCCGCCGAGCAGATCGAGGGCTTGCTGGTGATCCGCAAGCCGAAGGCCATGGACGACATGTAGCCCGGCATCTCTCGACCTTGGCAACTCTCGACCCTGGGACGGTGAACGAGATGAAGAAGCGAAATCGACGATCTCTGTTCGTGGTGCTGGCGCTGGTCGCCGCGGGCTGCAACCCGGCGGGCCCTCGGGACCTCGGCCAGCTCGGCGGCGTCGGCAAGGGCGACTTCGGCGGCTTCGACTACACCCTGCCGACCATCGAGGAGGGCGGGCGGCTGAGCTTCAGCTTCACGGCAGTTGGAGGCTTCACCCTCGAGCTGACCCAGCCCGACGTCTCGTCGTCCCAGGCGGCGACCGTGCGGCTGATCCTCGACGACGGCGTCATCGCGGAGGAGACCGCCTCGTCGCGGACGCCGCGGACCACGCGCGTGGCGACCGGCACCGACGAGGCGCGCTACACCCTGACCGTGGTCAACCGCAGCTACTCGAAGGTGCTCCGCGCCCGCCTGGTGGGCCGCGCGGTCGCCGCGTCCGAGCCGGTCGATCCCGTCGATCCTGGTCCGGTGAGCACCGAGCCGGTCTTCGAGGTGCTGTTCACCACGCCGACCTGCCCGGCCTATCCGGGCCTCGCGCCGGCCAACGTTCGCTGTGACCACACCCACCGCGACGCCTCGCGTGCCGTCGGCGGGATCATGGCCAAGCTGCAGCAGTGGGTCGACGAGACCCGGCAGATCAAGGAGGCCCACCCGGAGCGCGACGTGCGGATCCAGCTGGCCTACCTCAACTGGAGCAACTACGGCCTCTACGAGGCGATCTGCAGGGCGACCAAGGCCGGCGTCAAGTTCGAGGCGTTCATCGATCGCGCCAACAACGCGTCGACCAAGCCAGCGGAGCAGATGAAGACCGACGAGGCCTGCGGTACCGACAACGTCGAGGTGCACTACCTCGGCGGGCGGACGGCCCACTACATCACCGACTGGCGCCTGATGCACATCAAGATGATCCTCTTCGAGACCGGCGAGCCGACCTCGCGAGTGGTGTTCGGCTCGGCCAACCTCTCGAGCTACGGCGACAGCATCATCTTCGAGACCTGGGTCTTCGCCACCTTCCCGAGCGCGGCGCACTTCATCCAGGCCCACCGCTGCGCGGTGCAGGGGCTGCGCGCCGACGCCTACAAGAGCGACGGCTGG
>JAUVBO010000571.1 GCA_030591195.1 Pseudomonadota bacterium | reverse complement strand
GAGCCCCGCCAGAGCCGACCAGCGCCGAACAAGCCCCGAGGCAGCTCGTCGCCGACCCGTGACCGGCATCCCGCCCCGGGCTACCGGACGGACTTCATGGGAAAGCGGGGCAAGGGCCAGTTCGGCAAGAAGAAGGTTCGCAAGGGCCGTCAGGGACCCGTGCGCAAGGGGAAGGGCAAGGGCTAAGGCCGGCCAATCCGCCAGGCGGGCGCCTCGACGCCCGACTCGATCGATCTGTTTTGCGTCGGACGCCTGATGCGGCGGTGACGGCGACGCCTATTTCCCCTTGGCGAACATGTCACAGGACTTGCGGATCGCCGCCGCAGGTCCGATGAAGATCACCCGATCGTCGACTCCGATCTTGGTGTCACCGCGCGGCACGACAAAGGTGTTGTCTCTGATGATCGCGGCGATCACGCACTCCTTGGGGACCTCGATGTCACGGATCGGACGGCCATCGACCTCGGCTCCTGCCGGGACCGTGACGTCGAGCACGCTGGCGGCGCCGATACCGAACTCGAAGAGCTGCGCCAGCGCCGGGCGGTCGAGGAGGTTTTCCACCATCGCCGCCGTGGCCCAGGGCGCGCTGATCGACCGCACGTCGTTCTTCTCGAGCAGCTCCGCGTACTCGGGCTCTTGGACGATCGCGATCACCTGCTTCCATCCGAGCTGGCGCGCTTGCAGGGCCGCGATCACGTTTTGTCCATCGTCTTCGGAGGCGGCGATCACCACATCGATGTTCTCCACGCCGACCTGCTCGAGGAGGTCCTTCTTGGTTCCGTCGCCCTGGAAGATGGGGGTGTTGAAGCGCTTCTCGAGCTGCTTGCACAGGGCTTCATCGGCTTCGATGAAGGTCACCTGATGCTCCGCCGAGCGGAACATCATCCGATACTCGTCCTTTGCCAAGAGGCGGTTGGCAATGTTCTGTGCCTGCCTCTTGCCGCTGATGATTAGCACTCGCATCCGCTTCCTCTGCAATCTGGCGATCAGTGAGATGATCCTCCCCGCGAACACCTTGGGGAGCTGTCCCACCTCGGCGCGATTTTCGGCTCGTGTGAGGTAGATCGCTGCACCAATGAGGGTCAGGAGCCCCCCCAACAAGAAACTCCTCGACTCGAGGGCCGGCACGAAGGCCCAGGTGGTGATGACTCCGATGATCGGAATCAAGGGAAAAAACTTGGTCTGAAAGGGGCGCCGCAGATTGGGCATCTTGCGGTGCAGCGGGATCACCGAGTAGTTGATGATGCCGAGGCCCATCAGGTAGCCAAAGTCGCTCAGCGACGCGACGAACTTGACGATCCCCGAGGCGCTGAAGATGATCACGATCGCGGCACAGACGAAGAGCGCAGCGTCCGGGGTCTTGTGTCTGGGGTGCAGGCGGGCGAGAAAATGGGGCAGGTGCCGGTCTCTGCCGAGGGCGTAGAGGATCCTCGCGCTGGCGCCCAGGGTCACACTGAACGCGGAGAGGCTGGCCATGATCGTCGCGCCGATCCCGGCCCAGTGTCCCCAGTCGCCCAGGACGCGCCCGGCGAAGAGGATAAACGGCACCTCGCTCTCCGCGAGCTCCTTGTAGTTGACGACGCTCATCATCACCGCGACCACCAGCACGTAGATCACGGTGCTGATCCCCAGGGTGATCAGGATCGAGCGCGGGATCGTCTTGCTGGGATTGATGATCTCTTCCGACGCGTTGGAGATCAGCTCGAAGCCGACGTAGGAGATGTAGATCAAGGCCATCGCGGGGACGAAGGGTCGCCAGCCCATCGGCGCCAGGGGCGTGACGTTGGCCGGCTCGATATCGGTCATGCCGAGCAAGGCCACGCCCACGAGCACGACCAGCTCCACCAGGTTCATCACCGTGATGATGATGATCGCTTCCTTCATTCCGCGATAGTTCACCGCGGTGAAGACCACCGTCGTGACCAGGGTGATCACCGGGATGCTGGCGCCGGGCAGAAAGCACTCGCGGACCGTCAGCGCGAAGATCAACGCGTACATCGCGCAGGCGAGGGTGTTGCCGATCCAGAAGAACCAGCCGGTGAAGAACGCCACGGGCCGGCTCATGGTGCGGCTGGTGAAGGAGTAGCCTCCGCCGGCGAGGGGGATCGCCGCGCCCAGCTCGGAGTAGTTCAGCGCGGTGAAGATGGTCATGATCCCCATCACCAGATAGACCACCACCCCCAGCGGGCCGATCATGTGCGCCAGCTCGCCGGGCAAGGCAAAGACGCCCGGGCCCATGGTGGCGCCGATGCCGATCATCACCGCCATGAACAGGCCCATGTTGCGCTTGAATGTGACGTCGTTGGCCAAGGCCTCGTGCTCCGCGAGCGCGCCCCGATCTGAACGGGGGATAGTACCCGCCCGGGAGCGCGATTTCTATCGAGACCTACCGCGGCGAAGGGGCAGCAAAACAGGATACACTGGCCGGGTGAAGCCCGAGATCCTCGCTCCGGCCGGCAACCCCGAGAAGCTTCGGACGGCGCTGCACTTCGGTGCGGACGCGGTCTACCTGGGCCTCAAGGAGTACTCCCTCAGGAGCGCGTCCGGCAACTTCGACCTCGATCAGCTGCAGTGGGCCCTGCAGTACGCCCACCAGCGAGAGCGCAAGGTCTACGTCTGCATCAACATCCAGCCCTTCGATGCCGACCTGGACGGCATCGCGCGGGTCCTCGACCGGCTCGCCGACTTGAAGCCCGACGGGATGATCATCGCCGACCCGGCCGTCCTGACCCTGGCCCGAGGACACGCGCCGGCGATCCCGGTTCACCTCAGCACCCAGGTCAGCGTGACCAACGCCGAGGCGGCGCGCTTCTGGCTGAGCCAGGGGATCGAGCGGCTGATCGTCGCCCGGGAGCTGAGCCTGCAGCAGCTCGCGCGACTGGCGGCGAGCTGCCCGGGGGCGGTCGAGGCCTTCGTCCACGGCGCGGTGTGCATCGCCTATTCCGGTCGCTGCCTGCTGTCGCTCTACTGGGCGGACCGGGACCCGAGACGTGGCGCCTGCGCCCAGGGGTGCCGCTGGGCGTACCGGGTCGCGATCGAGGATCGCCGGCGTCCCGGCGAGCTCAACTTCGTCGAGCAAGATGAGCGAGGCACGTACTTCTTCGACGCCAAGGATCTCTGCGGCCTACCGGTGCTGGACCGCCTGGTCGCCACCGGCGTTCGCTCGCTCAAGATCGAAGGACGCACCCGCTCCGCCCTCTACCTGGGGACGACGGTGGACGTCTACCGACACGCCGTCGACCTGATCGCGACCGGGGACCTGCCGGGGTTCCTTGGCCAGCGAGAGGCGTTGCTCGGCGAGCTTCGCCGGCCGCCTCACCGGGGCTTCTCGACCCACTTCCTCACCGGCGAGCAGGACCGGGCCGAGTCCTACAATCCCGAGGGGTCCTTTGGCGACGGACGGGCGGCCTACGTCGGTCGCATCACCGGTAGCGCTGCGGGTGGCCTGTTGCTGCGGCTGCACAACCAGCTGCGCGCTGGCGACCGTCTGGAGGTGCGCGACCGCGGCTTGATCTGCGAGCCGGTGGTGCTCGGCGAGATCGAGATGCCCGACGGCGAGCGCAAGTCCTCGGCGAGCAGCGGGGAGACGATCCTGCTCCGCGGCGCCTCTGGCTGCGGCTCCGGGGCCCTGGTGCGGGTTGGTCCCCCCGAGCGTGCCGCCTGACCGCCGTGCTGGCGCGCCAACGAGGCGCCAGCGCGAAGGGTAGGCTCAGGGTGAGTCACAGCAAGCGGCTTGCGGGCCCGGCGAGTCCCCCTTGTTCCTCGTTGGCTCGGGGCGCGCGAGCTGTCTGGCGAGCCAGTGCTCGGTCTGTTGGCCGAAGAGAATGAAGCGCAGGCCCACACCCTGGTCCGTCCGTCGGGTCACGACGCCGATGGCGCGCAGGTCGGGGGCTCGATCGGGTGGATCGCTCTGATCGGGGCGCGCCGACCGCTCGCTCGGGACGATGTTGATCGTGG
>JAUVBO010000840.1 GCA_030591195.1 Pseudomonadota bacterium | reverse complement strand
GAAGCCAGTGCCGGCGATGTCGCTAGTGTTGCAGTGGGGACCGTTGGATCGCGGGTTGCCGGTGCAGTGGGCGTCGGTGAGGCACTCCTCGCAGCGGTTGTTCGCCGCCGGGTTCTTGACGCAGTGGGTCGGCAGGAAGTCGATGCACTCGGCATCGCAGCCTACCGGCGGAACGGTGCAGGTGGTCGCTTCGCAGGCGTCGATGCCGTCACAGTTGACCTGACCCGCCGGGCAGTCGTCGCAGGTGTTGTTGGCCGTGCAGTACTTGTTGTTCGCGCCGCAGCTGTTGGCGACCTTCGGGTCACAGCCTTCCGTGGCGCAGGCCGTCAGGCTCTCGCAGTCGTTGACCCCATCGCAGTTGAACTTGCCCGCCGGGCAGGTGGCGCAGACCGTCCCGTTGCAGAACTGGTCCTTGCCGCAGGCGCCGACCTGGGTCGGGCTGCAGCCGCCAGCGGTCCCGCAGGCCACCGTGGACTCGCAGTCGGCGGTCCCGTCGCAGTTGAACATGCCCACCGGACAGGCGGCACAGCTGATGCCGTCGCAGTAGGCCGTGTTGTTGCCGCAGGCGTTCGGCGAGGCCGGGTTGCAGTTGCCGGTCGCCGCACAGACCGTGCCGTTGCAGCCGTTGGGGCACTCGCAACCATTGCCGCCCAGCTGGCCCACATCCAGGTTGCAGTCGAAGAAGCTGACGGCGCAGGCACAGACGTTGTCCGTGCGGCACGTCGCGTTGGCACCACAGCCCGCCGCGGGACAACCGGTCGGGGGCGGAGGCGTGCCGGGCAGGCACCGATAGTTCGTCTGCGGCCCACAGATCTGCCCGATCGGACACTGGGCGGGGCAAGTCTGGGTGTTGTCGCCGCCGCTGTCGCAGTGGACCAGGACCAGCAGCGAACAGGCCGCACCAGCGAGCGCCAAGAGGACATGACGACCAAAGCTCATCGCAGACTCCATGATGTAAGTATCTGTGGTTGCTAACCGAACGCCAGATGCCGAAGCACTCCCATGCTTGATCGTCGCGATCCTCGCCGTCAAGGCTGAGCACAAACTGCAACGTCCGGTGTTGACTTTCTCTTCCACTCTGGCCAATACTTTATCGACTGCTTAAATAAGCAGGTGTTCAAATGACCGACCACGGCCACGACCACGACCACGGCCACGACCACCGCCAGGCGAGCCGCAAGGCGCTGCTCTGGGCCCTGGCGTTGCTCAGCGGCGCCCTGGTGGCGGAGGCCGTCGGCGGCATCCTGTCCGGCAGCTTGGCGCTGATCGCCGACGCCGCGCACCTGCTGACCGACGTCGCCGCGGTGGGGCTGGCGCTGCTGGCCCAGCACTTCGCCGGTCGGCCGGCCGACCCGAAGAAGAGCTTCGGTTTCAAGCGCCTCGAGATCCTCGCCGCGCTGGTCAACGGCCTGACCCTCTGGCTCATCGCCGCCTACATCGCCTACGAGGCGGTCGAGCGGATGCTGCAGCCGACCGAGGTGGCGACCACGCCGATGGTCGTCGTCGCGGCCTTCGGCCTGGTGGTGCAGACAGTGGCGACGCTGGTCCTCGCCGGCGCCCGGGACGAGAGCCTCAACGTCAAGGGCGCCTACATCCATGCGATGACCGACGCGCTGCAGTCCGCGGCGGTGGTCGTGGTGGGGCTGCTGATGATGTTCACTGGCCTCTGGCTGCTCGACCCGGTGGTGAGCGTGCTGATCGCGGCGCTGATCGCCTACAGCGGCGGCCGGGTGGTCTGGGAAGCGACCCACGTGCTGCTCGAGGGCACGCCCGCCGAGATCGACCTGACCGAGGTCGCCCGTCGGATAGCAGCCACGCCGGGCGTCGAGCGCGTCTCGGACCTCCACGCGTGGTCGATCACCACCGGCTTCAACGCCCTGTCGGCCCACGTCGTCGCCGAGCCTCGAGTCGACCCCGCTGGCCGCGACGATCTGACCCAGGCGCTGACCAAGATGCTGCGCGAGGCCTTTCCGCTGGGGCACGTGACGCTCCAGGTCGAGCCGCGCTGCAGCCTGATCTGCTCTCAATGGTTGACCGACGATGACGCGAAGCTCGGCCAAGGATAGGACGGCGGCGCCGACCGCCCTGCCCGACCGCCAGGAGGTGGGCGAGCTGGCCGAGATCTTCTCTGCCCTCGGCGACCCGACCCGGGTGCGGATCATCTTCAGCATCCTCGGACAGGAACGGAGCGTGGGCGAGATCGCCGCCCACCTGGAGCTCTCGGAGCCGTCGGTCTCCCAGCACCTGCGCCGGCTGCGCGCCCTGCGGGTGGTGCGGCTGCGCCGGGCCGGACGCCACCGTTTCTACCGACTCGACGACGATCACATCGGCACGCTGCTGGCGATCTGCCTCGACCACCTCCGCGACGAGCGGTCGTGATAGTGCCGGCAGCGAGGCTCGGGTAGCCGCCAACAGGCATCGCAATTCTCCGGTGGCACCTTCGGCAATCGAACGACCGGGATCCCCAACCCCACGAATCGAGATACGCCGATGGCTGGCACGGTCGGTGCTTCAGCGGTGGGCTTTGCCGGGAACCATCCGGGAGCAGGACTTGAACAGCCGACAATTATTGCTTGGTGTGACTGCAACAGCCCTCGCAGCTGCGCTTCTCCTGGCCTGCGGCGGTGACCCCTCCTCCGGTCGCTCAGCACCATCGTCTCGGGCGCCGGGCAAGGCCGACGACAGCTGCCAGGCCGCCCAGGTCATCCCGACGAGCGGGGTCTGGCTCAGGCGGGGAACCACCACCGCCAGCGACAGGGTCCGCTTGCTCTCGCCCGGTACGACGCTGTGCATCGTGCCAGCCGCCGCCGGCGCCTTGCTCCGAGCTGGCGGCAGCTACCAGGCACCTGACGGCCGGCAGACAGATGGTTGGTACGAAGTGATCGTCGGCGACGATCGCGCCTTCGTCGCCGCCGCGTTCATCGAGGTTGTCCAGCGGAGCGGCGAGACGGTCGGGCCTTGCCCCCCCGGCCAGGCCCCGCTCGGCTTCGTCGAGGGAATCTCGGCCCTCTCCGACGAGCTCGACCGGGACTACAGCCACCTGGT
>JAUVBO010000908.1 GCA_030591195.1 Pseudomonadota bacterium | reverse complement strand
CCGATCACGATGCACTACACGGTCGGCTGCGACGCCGACGGCCGGCTGACCGGGGTCAAGGCGCGGATGCTCGGCGACAGTGGCGCCTATGCCTCGGTCGGGGCCAAGGTCCTCGAGCGCGCCGCGGGCCACGGCTGCGGTCCCTACCGGGTGCCGAACCTGCGGCTCGAGGCGGTCGCCGCCTACACCAACAATCCCCCCTGTGGGGCGATGCGCGGCTTCGGCGTCAATCAGGCGGCGTTCGCGATCGAGGGCGCCCTCGACCTGCTCGCCCGCCAGGCCAAGCTCGATCGCTGGGAGATCCGCTGGCGCAACGCGGTCGAGGTCGGCGACGTCTACTCCTCCGGGCAGGTGCTCGACAAGGCGGTGGGGATCAAGCAGACGCTGCTCGCGGTCAAGGAGCAGTACCTGGCGGCCCGCAACGCCGGGCGCGCGGTGGGCATCGCCTGCGGGCTGAAGAACAGCGGCATCGGCAACGGGGCGGTGGAGTGGGGCAAGTGTCGCCTGGTGGTAGAGCAGGACGGCACGGTGTCGCTCTACAACGGCTACACTGAGATGGGGCAGGGGCTGCTGACGATCCTGACCCAGTTCGCCTCGGAGGTCACGGGAGTCGCCGCCGGGCGCTTTCGCCCCAAGGTCGACGCGACCTACGCCCTCGGTTGTGGCCAGACCACCGGCTCGCGGGCGACGCTTTTTTCGGGCCTCGCGGTCACGAGCGCGGCGGAGAAGATGCGCGCGGCGCTCGATCGCGGCAGGACCGTCGAGCAGCTCGCTGGCGAGGTCTTCGCCGCTGACGTGGTGATCGACGACACCACGCCGCTCGGGGCCAAGGTCGAAGAGACCAAGAACAAGAAGATCAAGACCCACACCGCCTTCGGCTACGCGACCCAGGTCTGCGTGCTCGACGCCCAGGGGCGGGTGGAGCGGGTGATCGCCGCCCACGACGTCGGCCGGGCGGTGAACCCCGACCTCTGCATCGGTCAGATCCAGGGCGGGGTCCACATGGGCCTCGGCTACGCGCTGACCGAGGAGCTGCCCTGCGAAGATGGCATGCCGGTGACCTTCAATCTGCGCGAGCTCGGCGTGCTGCGCGCGCGGGACATGCCGGACGTCGAGGTGATCCTGGTCGAGGAACCCGAGCCCGAGGGGCCGTTCGGAGCCAAGGGCGTCGGCGAGATCTGCCTGGTGCCGACGGCGGCAGCGGTCGCCGGGGCGCTCGAGGACTTCGACGGCACCCGGCACTATACCCTGCCGATGAAGGACTCGCCGGCGGCCCGGGCGATGAGCGTCGGGCGGATCCGCTCGCGAGCCGCTGACAACAAGTGAGGAGCAGATGCCGATGAAGAAGCTCAAGCTCGGCGCCGACGTCGCCAGCCAGCAGCTGGTGCTCGAGGGCGGCCGGATCGTCGCGCTCGGTCCGTCGGACGACGACGGCAGCGTCGACGAGACGCTCGACTGTGGCAGGGCGCTGATCGCCCCGGGACGGGTCAACGCCCACACTCACATCTACAGCGGGCTGGCGCCGCTGGAGATGCCGCCGCCCGATCCCAAGCCGCAGAGCTTCGTCCAGATCCTCGAGCGGGTCTGGTGGCGCCTCGACCGGGCTCTCGACCAGCGCAGCCTGCGCGCCTCGGCCCGGCTCTACTGCGCCGAGGCGTTGCTCGCCGGCACCACGACGCTGGTCGATCACCACGAGTCGCCGAACCTGATCGATGGCTCGCTCGACATCCTCGCCGAGGCGGCGAGCGAGCTCGGCATCCGGGCTCTGCTCTGCTACGGCGCCACCGAGCGCAACGGCGGCCGCGACGAGGGCCGGGCCGGGCTCGCCGAGTGTCGGCGGTTCTTCCTGCGGCGCGACCCACCGCCGCGGGTGCGCGGCGCGGTGGGGCTGCACGCGTCGTTCACCGTCTCTGACGAGACGATCCGCGAGGCGGGCGAGCTCTGTCGCGAGCTCGGCGCGGTGCTCCACGTCCACGTCGCCGAGGACGGCGCCGACGTGGTCGACGCCAAGCAGCGAGGCTACGCCGGGCCGCTCGAGCGGCTGATCGAGCTCGAGGCGCTGGTGGAGGGCTCGATCGTGGTCCATGGCGTCTTCTTCTCGGCCGATCAGGTGCGGCGGTGCGCCGACCTCGGCGCCTGGCTGGTGCACAACCCGCGCTCGAACCGGGGCAACGAGGGGGGCTACGCCGGGGCGCTGCAGAGCAGCCCCAAGGTGGCCCTCGGCACTGATGGCTGGCCGGCGCGGATGACCGAGGAGCAGGCGGCTCTCGAGGAGCTCGCTGCCGAGCACGGCGACGCCGGCTGGGCCGGGCGGCTCGACGCCGGGCGTGATCTGATCGGCGAGCGCTTCGGCGGACCGTTCAGCCTGACGGAGGGCGGCACCGCTGACGTCGGGGTCTACGAGCAGGACGGCGAGACCAGGCACCTGGTCGTCGGCGGCCAGCTGGTGGTGCGCGACGGCGAGTTGCTCACCGGAGACATCGAGGCGATCCGCGCCGAGGCCCGGGACGTGGCCCCCGAGCTCTGGCAGCGAATGGCCAGCATTGAGGACTAAGGAGTAATAGATGGCTAGACTTGGACTCGAGACCGAGATCGTCGACCAGAAGGTCTTCGACGGCAGCGTCAAGCGCTTCCGCGAGGCGAACATCGTCCTGCCGACCTTCGGGCAGCTCGCCGATCCGGAGACGATCCCGCAGGCGACCCTCAAGGCGCTCGAGGGGGTGGCGCCGGACGACGCCGATCCGCTGAATCTCTTCCGCGTTCACTGGTACAACGATCGGAGTCGCAAGGGCCGCGCGGTCGTCCCCGACCACGTCGTGCTGCCGCCCGAGCT
>JAUVBO010000113.1 GCA_030591195.1 Pseudomonadota bacterium | reverse complement strand
GACGCGCAGATCAAGTATTCCACCGTGCAGAACTGGTACCCGGGGGACGAGCAGGGACGGGGCGGGATCCTCAACTTCGTCACCAAGCGCGGCGCTTGCCGCGGGCGGCGATCGAAGATCTCGTGGACCCAGGTCGAGACCGGCTCGGCGGTGACCTGGAAGTACCCGAGCTGCCTGCTGATCGGTGACGACTCGGTGGGCGAGTTCTACTCGGTCGCGCTGACCGCCAACCACCAGCAAGCGGACACCGGGACGAAGATGATCCACCTCGGCAAGCGGACCAAGAGCACCGTCATCGCCAAGGGGATCTCCGCCGGGTTCGGTCAGAACAGCTACCGCGGGCTGATCAAGGTGCTCAAGGGAGCCACCGGCGCCCGGAACTTCACCCAGTGCGACTCGCTGCTGATCGGCGACCGCTGCGGTGCCCACACCTTCCCGTATATCGAGGTGCGTAACCCGACCGCACGCACCGAGCACGAGGCGACGACATCGAAGATCGGCGAGGACCAGCTGTTCTACCTCCGGCAGCGGGGCATCGACCCGGAGGACGCGGCGTCGATGGTGGTCCACGGTTTCTGCAAGGAGGTCTTCGCCGAGTTGCCGATGGAGTTCGCGGTCGAGGCGCAGAAGCTGCTCAGCGTCAGCCTCGAGGGAAGCGTTGGTTAGGCGAGAGCCACAGGAGAGAACGCAGATGAAGCTGCTGGAGATCAAGAACCTCCACGCGCGGGTCGAGGGCAAGGAGATCCTCAAGGGGATCAACCTGGCCATCAGGCCCGGCGAAGTGCACGCAATCATGGGGCCCAACGGCTCGGGCAAGAGCACCCTGGCCCAGATCCTCGCCGGCCGTGAGGACCCGTATCAGGTGACGAGTGGGTCGGTGAGCTACCGCGGCCAGGACCTGTTCGAGCTGGCGGTGGAGGAGCGAGCGCGGGAGGGCATCTTCCTCGCCTTCCAGTACCCGGTCGAGATCCCCGGCGTCAGCAACACCTACCTGCTCAAGGCCGCGCTCAACGCCCAGCGCAAGCACCGGGGCGAGCCGGAGCTAGACGCCTTCGACTTTCTCGATCTGGTCAAGCAGCGGGGCAAGCTGGTCGAGCTCGACGATCGCCTGCTCAGCCGGCCGGTCAACGACGGCTTCTCGGGCGGCGAGAAGAAGCGCAACGAGGTCTTCCAGATGGCCGTGCTCGAGCCGACGCTGGCGATCCTCGACGAGACCGACTCGGGGCTCGACATCGACGCGCTGCAGACCGTCGCCCGCGGGGTCAACGCCCTGCGCCGCGAGGATCGCTCGCTGCTGCTGATCACCCACTATCAGCGGCTGCTGCGCTACATCGAGCCGGACTTCGTCCACGTGCTGCACACGGGCCGGATCGTACGCTCGGGCACCAAGGAGCTCGCCCTCGAGCTCGAGCAGCGCGGCTACGGCTGGCTCGACGAGACCCTGCGGGGCGTCGTTGACCCGGCCGATCAGGCCGCACCAGCTGCGGGAGCCAGTGACCGATGAGCGTCGCCAGCCAGCCGACCCGCGAGGCCCAGGCGCTGGATGCCTCCACCGCTCAGTTCCTGCGCGCCTTCGAGCAAGGGGAGCCGGCGCGTTCGAACGAGCCGCCCTGGCTCAAGCTGCTGCGCCGCGAGGCGATCAGTCGCTTCGCCGCCGCGGGGTTCCCGACGCCGCGGGACGAGGAGTGGAAGTACACCAACGTCGCGCCCCTGCACGGGGTGTCCTACGAAACACGCCCGGTCGCCCGCGGCGAGGTGACGCTCGCGCAGCTGGGCGAGGTCGCGCTCGCCGGCTGCGACCGGTTCGTCTCCGTCGATGGTCGCTTCGCCCCGGAACTCTCGACGGTGGAGGCGCTGCCGGCGGGAGCCGCGGTGCACAACCTCGGGGACCTCTGGCGCGATGGGGCCGCCGTGGACCCCGGCCTGGTCGATCTGGTGCAGCAGAACCTCGGTCGGGTCGTCGGGCCGGAGCTGTCCTTCGCGGCGCTCAACACGGCGCTGGCGGTCGACGGGGCGCTGGTCCATCTCGGTCGCGGCGTCGAGCTGGCGCGCCCGCTGCAGCTGCTGCACCTCAGCAGCGGGCGAGGTCCGCGAGCGAGCTTCCCGCGGAACTTGATCGTCGGCGGAGCTCGGAGCCGGGCGATGGTGGTCGAGACCTTCGCCGGGCTGGGTGGCGAGAGCTACCTGGTCAACGCGGTGACCGAGGTGATTCTCGGCCGTGGTGCGGTGCTCGACCACGTCAAGCTGCAGCTCGAGGCGGCCGGCGCCTTCCACGTCGCGACGGTCGAGGCGCGGCAGGCGCAGCGCAGCGACTTCCGCTCATTCTCCTTCTCCCTCGGTGGACGGCTGGTGCGCAACGACATCAACACCCGCTTCGACGACGAGGGCAGCGTCTGCTCCTTCCACGGGCTCTACCTCGCCGGCGGCGAGCAGCACGTCGACCACCACACGGTGATCGACCACCGCAAGCCCGGCTGCAGCAGCCGCGAGAGCTACAAGGGGATCCTCGACGGGCGGGCGACCTCGGTCTTCAACGGCAAGGTCTTCGTCCGCGAGGGAGCCGTCCGCACCGACGCGCGGCAGAGCAATCGCAACCTGCTGCTCTCCGAGGACGCGACGGTCAACACCAAGCCCCAGCTCGAGATCTTCGCTGACGACGTCCGCTGCAGCCACGGCGCGACGGTGGGGCAGCTCGACGAGGACGCGCTGTTCTACCTGCGCGCCCGGGGCCTCTCGGCGGCGGACGCCCGTCGGATGCTGATCACCGCCTTCGCCAGCGAGATCGTCGCGGAGGTGCCGCACGCCGCGCTGCGCGAGCTCCTCGAGCAGCGACTGGGTCAACGTCTCTTGGGCGACCGCCTCGCGGCGGGGCCCGGCGAGCGAGGGTGACGATGCAAGGACAGTCTGCGTTGATCGGCAGCGTTGGCTCGACCCTCGGGGTCGGTCGCCCCTGGGCCACAGCGGTCGAGGTGGCCGCCTCGCCGGAGGCGCCGCCGCTCGACGTCGGGCGCCTGCGAGAGGACTTCCCGGCCCTGGACCAGCGCATCGGCGACCATCAGCTGATCTACCTCGACAGCGCCGCCACGGCCCAGACGCCCCGCCAGGTGGTCGAGGCCGTGCGAGGCTTCGACCTGCGCGACCGCTCCAACGTCCACCGTGGCGTCCACGCGCTCAGTCAGCGGGCCACCGAGGCCTACGAGGAGGCGCGACGGCTGCTGGGGCGACTGATCAACGCGTCGTCGGCCAGCGAGGTGGTCTTCTGCCGCGGCACCACCGAGGCGATCAACCTCGTCGCCTCGAGCTACGGCGGCCAGGTGCTCGGCCCGGGCGACGAGGTCTTGCTGACCCAGATGGAGCACCACTCGAACATCGTCCCCTGGCAGCTCGCCTGCGAGCGCACCGGCGCCACGCTGCGGGTGGTGCCGATCGACGACCGCGGCCAGCTGCGGCTCGACGCCTTCGAGCGGCTGCTCAGCGAGCGGACACGGATCGTCGCGCTGGCCCACGTCTCGAACGCCCTCGGCACGATCAACCCGGTGGAGGCGATCTGTCGCAGGGCGCACGAGGTCGGAGCCGCCGTGCTCGTCGACGGTGCCCAGGCGGTGCCCCACCTGCGCGTCGACGTGCAGCGGATCGGCTGCGACTTCTACGCCTTCTCGGGACACAAGGTCTACGGGCCCACCGGCATCGGCGTGCTCTATGGCCGGCGCGAGCTGCTCGAGCGGATGGCGCCCTACCAGGGCGGCGGCGACATGATCCGGCGGGTGAGCTTCGAGCGCACCACCTACGCGCCGCCGCCGCAGAAGTTCGAGGCCGGTACGACCAACATCGCCGGTGCGATCGGCCTCGGCGCTGCGGCTGCCTACGTCGAGGAGGTGGGGCTGGATCGGATCCAGCGCTACGAGAACGAGCTGCTGGCCTACGCCACCTCGGCGCTCTCGGCCGTCGAGGGGCTCTCGCTCGTCGGCACCGCGCCGTGCAAGGCGGGCGTGCTCTCCTTCGTGCTCGAGGGGGTCCACCCCCACGACATCGGCACGATCCTCGATGCGGAGGGGATCGCGATCCGTGCCGGCCACCACTGCGCCCAGCCGCTGATGAAGCGCCTCGGAGTGGCGGCCACCGCCCGCGCCTCGCTGGCCTTCTACAACACGACCGAGGAGATCGACGCGCTGGTCCGCGGGCTCTCGGGCGTGCGGGAGATGTTTGGCTGATGTCGGACCTGAGGGAGCTGTACCAGCAGACGATCCTCGACCACAACAAGCACCCGCGCAACTGCGGCTGCGTGGCCGGGGCCAACCGTGGCGCCGCGGGCTACAACCCGCTCTGCGGCGACGAGATCACCCTCCAGCTCAAGGTCAACGACCAGGGGGTGATCGAGGACGTCGCCTTCGAGGGCGCCGGCTGCGCGATCTCCACCGCCGCGGCCTCGATGATGACCGAGGCGATCCGCGGCCAGCCGGAGGAGGTCGCTCGGCAGCTGCTGTCCCGCTACCACGCGGTGCTGACGGCCGACGCCGCCGGGGAGGTCGACGCGGACGATCTCGATCGCCTCGGCAAGCTCGTCGTCTTCGCCGGCGTGCGCGAGTTCCCGGCGCGGGTCAAGTGCGCCACGCTCGCCTGGCACACCCTCGAGGCTGCCCTCTCGGGCACCGCCGAGCCGGCCAGCACCGAGTAGCCTGTCGCCCCAGTCAGCGTCTCCTCAGCCAAGAGGACCGCCGTGGTCTGATGGTGACGTCTCGAGGCCAGGGGGAAGTTGTCGCTTCTCTCCGGCTTCTGGGACTAGGGGGCGAGAGGAGGTGCGCGGGGACGAGTAGTTGTGGGTCGCCGCGTGAAAGGTCGCTCGAAGGCAGCCGTCAGCAAGGATGCAAGAGCAGATCTGTCCGGTTGGTCGCCTTGGCCGGTGCTCACCAACAATTGCAGGTCGACGATTGCAGGCCGCCGGAGCAGCCACTCTTGGCCGTTGATCGTTGCTATACTTGGTCGGCACCTCGCGCCCAAAATCCGCCAATCACCAGTGTTTGCCCGCAGGTCGCTGAAGCGTCGCGTGCGGCACGGTTGGTGCAACGTCCCCGTCCAAACTAACCCCTGTCGACCAGAGCCGGCCGCGAGACCGCGGGGTGACTGCCCGTTGTTCGCCCGGCCACTTCCTGGAGGAACGAACGATGCGACGTTTGACCAGCGCAGCTGTCTGTTTCGTGGCGCTATGCCTGACCGTTTCCTGGAGCATTGGCTGTGGCCCGATGGCCACCAGCAGCGGTGGTGGCCCAGCCGGCAAGAGCGATGGCGTCGACCAGATGGGTCAATGGCCAATGGACGACGTGGCCAAGGCCAACAAGCTCGAGGAGGTTGCCGGCGACCCGGCCTGGTGTGGCGTCACCCGCGAGCTCGAGTTGCCCTACCGGATCGGGCGCAAGGTCTACTTCGCCAAGAAGCAGATCCTCTGGACCTCGAGCCTCGACAAGGGCCTCACCGCGGTCACCAAGAACGGCAAGCGGATGGTGTCGATCGACACCAGCGTGGCGCTGAAGATGTGCAAGGACTGGGTGCCGAGCCCCGACGCCGAGGACCCGTGGGACGGCACCTGCAAGGCCTACAAGCGCGAGTACATCACCCTCGACGAGCGAGCCAAGACCGGCTGGCAGTTCCAGTGGGCCGCGCTGGAGATGGGGACCCTGGCGATGTGCTCGCCCGGAGAGCCCCACCGGCCCTACGATCTGCCGGAGGACGATCCACGGCGCTACAACAACACCTGGAAGATCACCGTGCGCGTGCCGCCCCCGGCGCTCGAGCTCTGGCTGCTGGGCAGCGACGAGACACCGCTGCTCGACGGTGACGCCTACGTCTTCGACACGGTGGGCGGGGCCCGGTCGTTCATCGAGCGCGCGTCCGGCGAGAACCTCGGCTGCGGCGACCCGATCCGCTACCACTACCAGAGCAAGAGCGCCTCGAGCTGCCGCGGGCTGAGCCCGATCTACTGTGGTCCCAACGCGGTCAACTTCAGCGACCAGTGCGGCTGTGGATGCCGGCGTGAGCTGACCACCAAGATCAAGCTCGAGATGCAGTGCGGCCCGCGAGGTTAGTCGGTAGATTCTCACAGCGACCGGCCCTTGCACGAGAAGGGCACCAGGCGCAAGCGAGCGGCCGCATCGATTTAGGACCGCCCGTCTGAAATCGTATCGTCCGCTAGTGGAACCTTGACCGCCCTGAACCCTTCAAAAAACCGTGTCAAACGGTACTAGCCGATCGAGGCCCCTCGGCCGAGTTGCTGCGACAGATCGCCACGGAGGAGGAACCACCTGGGCTGACCGGCTGGCGCTCCCCACCCTTAGCGCAGCTGGACGATCGTGCCGTAGTTTCCTACGGCCCAGCCCACGCCATCGTCGCCGATCCAGATCCCGTGTAGTGTCCGGCTGGTGGGCGATGCCACCGCCTGCCAGCCGGTGTCGTCGTGGCGCAGGATCACACCGCCGCCGCCCACAGCCCACCGCGTGCCCATCCCGCCGGCGATGCCCCGCAGGTCGTGAGCGTTGACGGCGGGCTCGGTGGTCCAGCTGGTGTCGTCGTAGCTGAGCCAGACCTTGGTCCCGACGGCCCAGATCCGATCTGGGGCCTCGCCCCAGATGCCGCGCAAGGTGTTGGTGGTCGGCGGCGTCACCGGAGCCAGACCGGCCGCGGTGTGGTGCAGCAGCAGCGCCTCGTCGCCGACCAGCCAGACATCGTCGTCATCGCTGCCCCAGATCCCGCGAATGTCGAGGGTCGGGGTGCCGCTGTCGACCTTCGACCAGCTCTGGCCGTCATGGCGCACCAGGGTGCCGAGATCGCCGCCGGCCCAGGCGCCGGTGGCCGTCCCCCAGACCGCCTTGAGCTCGAGGGTCACCGGGCTCGCCTTGATGCTCCAGGTGCCGCCCTCGAGCCGGAGGATCGTGCCCGACGCCCCCACCGCCCAGCCGTCCGCGGAGCCGCACCAGATCGCGTTCAGCTGCTGGCCGGTGACCGATGGCAGCTGGACCCAGGCGTCGCCCCCGTAGTGCAGCATGCGGCCCTCGAAGCCCACCGCCCAGACGTCGTCTGGTGCGCAGCCCCAGACGCCCTTCATGTTCGAGGGCGTCGGCGAGCTGACCTCGACCCACCGCCGCTCTGGCGGGGCGTCCGCCGGCGCGTCGACGACGTCTCCCGGAGCGGCGAAGATGTCGCGGTCACTCGCACCACCGTCGGCGACCGGGGACATGTCGCCATCCGGCCCGCTGTCGCCCGCCACGCTGACCTGCGCCGGGTCCTGCATCGGCAGCTGACAGCCGGTGACCAGCAGCATGACGACCGCAGCG
>JAUVBO010000848.1 GCA_030591195.1 Pseudomonadota bacterium | reverse complement strand
GATCCGCTCGACGATCACGCTCCCACCGATGAGGTAGGGAAAGTGCAGCCCGAGGAGGGTGATCGTCGGCAGCAGGCCGTTGCGGAGCCCGTGGCGCCAGATCACCGCCCGCTCGGTCAGCCCCTTGGCCCGGGCCGTGCGAATATAGTCCTGGCGGAGGACCTCGATCATCGCGCCGCGCTGGTAGCGAGAGATCACCGCCACCGATCCGTAGGTCAGGCAAAACACCGGCAAGACCAGGTGCCACGCACGGTCGACCAGCCATGACCAGCCCGTGGCCTGCTCCATCCCTGGCGTGCTGAGGCCGTAGATCGGGAACCAGTCGAGGTAGCCCACCCCGCCGAAGAGCAGGATCAGCATCATCGCCACCCAGAACGAGGGCATCGAGTAGAGCAGGAAGGTCACCACCGTCAGCCCGCGCTCGCTGGTTGACCCCCGCCGTACCGCGGCAAACACGCCGAGGGGGACGGCGATCAGGTATCCCAGGCCCATCGAGAGCAGGCTCAGCAACAGGGTCACCGGCAGGGCTTCAGTCAGCTTGTCGCTCACCGGGCGTCCGTCGTGGATCGAGTGGCCGAAGCGCAGCGTGAGGATCCGAGCGAGCCACTTGGCGAACTGAGTCTCGCTCAGCCGACCGTGGATTCGCTGCCACGAGCCGAAGCGGACGTGTTGACGCCGCTGCTGGTACCACCACTCGGCCCATGCTCCGAGCACCCGACGCTGCTCCTGATCCTGTCCCAGGCGGGCCTCGATCCCGCCCAGGTCGCTGGCCACCTCGCTCGCCCGACGGCGCCGGTCGCCCTTCCCCTCGAACAAGACCGTCATCACCGCTGGCAACGCGGCGAGGCCGAGCCGGCGGACCTGCTGCCAGCGCTCCGGGTCTGCTTCAGCTCGCTGCACGGCTCTCTCGACCGCTCCGGGCGCGATCTTCGGCAGCACCGCAGCGAGCCAGCGCGGGGTGGTCGCCTCGCCAGCCACCAGGTCCGGGTGCGCGCGCCGAACAGCCGCGACGGCCGCGAGCAACCGCCGCCGCTCTGCGCTACTCGCGCGCTTCAGCCGTCCGGCCAGCGCCGGCAGGCAGAGGGTGTCGCAGCCGACAGCCGCGCGTTGGGCGCGGGCCTGCTGCTCCTCGCCCACGGCCGCGCGCAGGCCGGCCAGCACGCGCTCCTCCCGTCGCTCGAGCCCTCGCGGGACCGCGTTGAAGAACAGTGGCAGGTCGAGGAAGTAAAGTCGTCGCTGGGCCTCGATCACCCGCGCGGGCACCGGCCCCCCTGCCCCCCCGCGTGCGTCGAGTGGGTCGCCCGGCGCGAGGTGCATCATCGCGAAGGTCACGAGGCAGATCCCGAACAGTGTCGGGATCGCCAGCAGCAGCCGGCGCATGACAAAGCGGCGCAGCAACGGTCCCCCCTTCTGGCGGTCCCCCTTCTGGGTCGACGGGCCGACTGCTAGATTATCAGGCCCGCCGGCTTGGGAGCATCTTGTTTGGGGTGCTCCTAGGGCGTCTTTCCTCGGAGCTTCCAGTCTCGCGGCTGATACCACATATCCGAGGTGTAGACCCCAGACACCCGGCGAGAGATCAACCCCGGATCCCGCAACGAGAACAGTGGGATCACCGGCAGCTCCTCGGCGAGGATCCGCTGGAGCTCGGCGGTCAACGACTTACGCTGCTGCGCGCTGATCTCGGCCCGGATTCCCTCGAGCAGGCGATCGACCTTCGGGTTGCTGTAGGCGGCGTAGTTCTGCCCCTCCTCGATCTGGCTGCTGTGGAGCTGGAGGTAGAGATCAGTGTAGGCGCCGGAGATCTGCATCCCGAGGGCGGCCAGATCGTAGCGCTTCTCGCGGATTCGCTGGAGGAAAGCCGCCCACTCGATCGCCTGGATCTCGAGCACCACCCCCGCCTTGCGGAGCTGTTGCTGGTAGAGCGTCAGCCAGCGGCGCGCGCTCTTCGATCCCGCCGGCACGAGGAAGCCGATCCGCAGCGGCTTGCCGCCGCGATCGAGCACCCCGTCCCGGTCACGATCGACGAACCCGGCCTTGGTCAGCAGCTGGCGGGCCCGGGCAGGATCGAAGCGGATCGGCTTGATGCTCGGATCGAAGGACGGATCGTTGCGCCAGTAGAGCGACGCCGTGCGGTCCGCCAGGCCGTGCATGATCTTGCCGACGATGGTCTCGACATCGAGCAGGTGGGCCAGAGCGTGCCGGAGCTGCCGACTGGCGAAGAGCGGCCGCTGGTGGTTGATCAGCACGAACGCCGTGCCAGGCGCCACGTGATGGACGAAGGCGAAGCGCTGCTTGTATGCCGGGTCCGCCAGCACCTGGGAACGCCAGACGGCGGGCCTGACCCGTGGCACGAAGTCGATCTCGCCTCGCCGGGCGAGCTTGAGGGCCACCGCCGGGCTGAGGACGATCCGCCAGACCAGACGCCGGATGGCCGGCTCTCTGCCCAGCTTGTTGCCCCAGTAGCCATCGAAGCGCTCGAAGACGATCTGCCGTCCGGTGCTCCAGGAGACGAACCGGTAGGGGCCGGTGCCGACCGGCTTTCGCAGCAGCGGATGCCGGTTGAGGTCCCCTTGCTTCATCCGGTGGGCGGGCAGGATCATCATCGCGGCCAGGTTCTGCAGCAGGAAGAACGACGCCTGCTTGCAGACGATCCGGAAGCGGTGAGGGGCGACAACCTCGTAGCGGTCGATGAACGCCTCGAGCGAGGCCCGGGTGCTGGCGGCCTGAACCCGTTCGTCCATCACCCGGTCGAAGGTGAACTTCACGTCCTCGGCCGAGAACGGCTTGCCGTCGTGCCAGCGCACGTCCTGCCGCAGGTCGAAGTCGTAGGTCAGTCCGTCGTCGCTGACCTGCCACTTGGTCGCTAGCTCGCCCTCGAAGGCATAGCTGCGAGGGTTGATCCGGATCAGCCCCTCGAACAGGTTGTGAGCCGTCATCCGGTAGACCCAGGCGTCCGGCTTGAGCATGTAGACCAGGTGTGCCGGCTCGACCTCGAGGTGAATCACCAGCGAGTCCGATCGCGCCGCCTCGG
>JAUVBO010000202.1 GCA_030591195.1 Pseudomonadota bacterium | reverse complement strand
GCGAAGAAGGCCGCGGCGAAGAAGCCCACCGCGAAGAAGGCCGCGGCGAAGAAGCCCACCGCGAAGAAGGCCGCGGCGAAGAAGCCCACCGCCAAGAAGGCTGCGGCAAAGAAGCCCGCGGCAAAGAAGCCCGCGGCAAAGAAGCCCGCGGCAAAGAAGCCCGCGGCGAAGAAGCCCGCCGCCAAGACCTAGGCGACTCAGCCGCGCACAATGCCTCGCTGGGAGCGCTCGACGAAGTCACAGAGGGTCGCGACCTCGAGGCATCCCTCGTCGACGGCGCGGATCTTCCGCACCGCCTCGCCCACCGGCGCGCCCGAGCGGTAGAGCAGCTTGAACGCGCGGCTCAGCGCTGCTCGACGATCGGCAGGCACGCCCGCCCGCCGCAGCCCGACGACGTTGAGCGCGACGACGCGGTTGAGCGACACTGGGGCGACGAGACAGTACGGTGGCACGTCCTGGGAGACGGCGCAGCCGCCGCCGAGCATCGCCAGGCTGCCGATCTTGACGAACTGGTGAACCAGGCAGTTTCCGCTGATGAAGGCCCGGTCGCCGACGGTCACGTGGCCCGCGAGCAGCGCACCGCTAGCCAGCGTCACCTCGCGGCCGAGCACCACGTTGTGAGCGCAGTGGGCGTGCGCCATCAGGTAGCAGCCCTCGCCGATCTCGGTCGCCGATCCTTCCGTCGTGCCGCGGTGGATCGTCACCCCTTCACGGACCGTGCATCCGGCGCCGACCCGCAGCTCCGACGGCTGTCCATCGAAGGCGATGTCCTGTGGGACGTCGCCGAGCACGGCGCCAGCGTGGATCTGGCAGCCGGCGCCGATCGTGGTGAACTGGTGGATGCAGGCGTGGGGGCCGATGGCCGTGGTGGCGCCGATCGCTACGTCCTGTTCGATCACCGCGAAGGGGCCGATGCGGACGTCCTCGCCGATGGTCGCGCGCGGGTCGATCACGGCTGTTGGGTGGATCAGCAACTCAACGCCGAGACTAGACCGAAAACAGGCGCGGGCAGGGGATCAAATTGGCGTCGGCTGTCGCGTGCCTCGAACTCCCAGATGTGCTAAAGCCGCGCTAGGTGGTGGGGTTTTGGGCGGGTGCTGAATAACCTTGAGGATCTTCCGTTTCGCAGGAGGCCCGATTGTCGCCCGAGAGCCCCGCCGGCGGGCCAGCCGAGCAACCAGCAGGACAGCGCCCGCTGTGGCTCCTGGGGCTGGTCTTCGCCTCGGTGTTCGCCGCTGTCGCGTTGTTTTTCCTCAAGGTTCAGGGCCAGAAGTTCTGGTCCCTCGACTACCAGCTCTTCCTGGCGACGATGCTCGGCTTGCCCGCGATGCTGATGATGCGGCGGGGCAGCATGTTCCTCAGGGGCGTGGTGATCCTCGGGTGCCTGAGCTACTTCGGTTTCCTCCAGGCGGCCTGTCCGCGCCCCACCGGCGCCATCGAGCAGATGTTGATGGCGGCGCTCGGCGACAAGCCGATCGCGATCTTCGCCATCAAGCTCGGTGTGCTGCTGGTCACCGCCGTGCTCTTCTCGCGCTTTTACTGCGGCTGGATTTGCCCCAAGGGCATCATCCAGGAGTACGTGCATCGGCCGTCGGTGGCGATCACCGTGCCGCCGAGGCTCGACCGGGTCCTCAAGTTCGGTAAGTACCTGATGCTGGTCGCGCTGATCGTCGCCCCGTTGGCCTTTCACTACCGGTTGTTCAAGGTGATCGACCCGTTCAAGGTGATCTTCAACCTCGACGGCAGCAAGGCGCTGGTCGCGATCCTCGGCGTGGTGCTCGTCGCCTCGGTCTTCATCAACCGGGCCTACTGCCGCTACCTCTGCCCGGCCGGCGGGCTGCTGGCGATCGTCGCCCGGCTCAGCCCGGCGCGGATCCGCTTCGACCGCGACGCCTGCAACGGCTGCGGCGTCTGCGCCCGCGTTTGCCCCGTCGACGCCATCGTCACCGTGCCGAAGCAGCCGGCGGTGATCAACCAGGCGGAGTGCATCACCTGCCTCGCCTGCACCGAGAGCTGTCCGACGCGCTGCATCGCCTTTTCTGGTCGGACGCCGGTGGCGTTGGGCAAGCGCCCCAAGGGGTAACCGGCGCTTGTCATTCCTCTGTTGCTGATGCCTAATTCGCCCGTACACAGGGAGGCCAAAGGAACCATGTTGCTTCGCCGGACCGCGGCCGTCGCGATTTGTCTCTCGGCGCTCGTCTACCTCGCCTGTCAGCGCTCGGTACCCTCGTCCAATTTGTGCTACGACAAGCACGTTGTCCCACTGGTCAAGCGGGACTGCGCTTTCTGCCATGAAAACGGCGAGTACGGGGTGACGCTGGTGGGAAACGCGGGGGACTTCGCGGAGCTGGCGCGCTACGTCCAGCCCTACGGCGGCGAGAAGAGCCCGCTGGTCGACTGGGCTCGCGGCAAGAACAACCATCCGGTGCTCTGGGACAACGGCAGCGACGAGCAGGAGGCGATCGTCGGCTGGATCAACGAGGGGGCGCGCGAGACTTGCTTCGATCGCGACAAGCACGGCGAGTGCCGTGACGACAGCGACTGCCTGGAGGTTAGCTGCATCTGCCCCGGCGGCAAGGTCGTCTCGGGGCAGAAGTGCTACGTCAACCCGAGCACGAGCAAGGGAACCTGCGCCCGGGATGACAACTGCGACAACCCCCAGCTCGCCCTCTGCCCAGCCAGGCCCGACGCCGGTCCGCCACCGGACGGTGGTGTCCCGGATGGTTCGCCGGTGGAGCCCGACCAGGGCCCGCCGCTCGGCGTCTCGTTCGCTGACGACCTCACGCCGCTGCACAAGACCGACTGCGCGCGCTGTCACTCCATGGGTCAGTTCAACGTCAAGATCGATGGCACCGTGGCCGACTACTCGGAGGTGATGCGCTACGTCGACGCCAACGACCCCGAGGGAGTCGACAGCTACCTCTGGTGGTCTGCGGGCGGTGGTCGGCACCCGATCTCGTGGCCGAAGGGCGGCCCGAAGTACAACCTGTTCCTCGAGTGGGTCAAGCAGGGCGCAAAGAACAACTAGCATGAGACGATCGATGGTCAAACGACAAGGCGGGCTTCCTCGTGTAGCGCTCGCTCTAGCCCTCGCTCTGGCTCCGCTCTGGGCGGCCCCGGCCGACGCACGCACCTGCTGCTCCAAGCTCGCCACCCACCTCTGGGAGGCGACCGATACGCTCGAGATCGGCGCCGAGCCGCGAGCCTTCTACTTCGGCGCCCATGTCGGCGGCGGGCTGCCGTCGTCGAGCGCTTCGGCGGGCGAGGTCTTCGAGCACAACCTCTTCCTCGGCCTGCGACCGCTGGTCAACTGGTTTCCGCTGGACAAGCTCAGCTTCACCTTCGAGGCCGGGCTGCGCTACAAGAACCCCGGCTGGAAGGAAAATCCGATTCCCGGGTTCAGCCCGCGGTTGCTCCAGGCCCTGGTCGCCTACGACACCAGCCTGGTCTCGATCACCGCCGGGATCCAGGCCCAGGTCTTCGGCAACGCGGCGGTCCTCGACCAGCGCTTCCTCGGGCTGAACCTCGACCACAAGAACGACTGGGTCTCGCTGTCGCTGTTCGGCGGGCTGTTCGCGCGCCACCTGATGCGTAACGCCGCCGACTGCTACTGGATGCGCTACGCCTCGGACACCATCGGCTGGAAGACGGTCTCGAGCGCGCCGCTGCAGAACCGCATGGCCGGCGTGATCGTCGGCGTCCGCAAGGTCAAGCCGGCTCAGCTCAAGCTGCTCTACCTCTACGTCCAGCCGAGCGTGGCCTACCTCGAGAGCCACGTCTGGAGCGTCTCGCTCACCGGGCCCCTGTGGCAGCCCTACATCCGCTTCGACTTCGAGGTGCTGGCCCAGCTCAAGGAGGGGGGCTCGTTCCTGCCCGCGGCGGTGGCCCTGCTGACCTCGCGCTTCGGCAAGACCGGCAAGGCGCCGCGGCTGACCGTCGGCGCGGCGAACTCCTTCGGCGAGACCGAGGAGCGCCGGCTGGCGCCGGTGCTGGAGAACCTCTCGTGGGGGATGGTCCGGCGCTTCACGCTGTTCGACGGGCACATCTTCACGGCCCAGGCGCGCTGGCCGCTGCATGAGCACATCAAGCCGTTTGCCGACTATTTCTTCCAGACCCCGGACTCGTCGTTCGACCACCCCAACGACGAGCTCGACCTTGGCGCGTGGGTCCAGATCAACGACCGCTACCGGCTGCGGCTGGCCTACGTCGGGATGAACCTCGCTGGCGACTTCTCCCCGAGCCACGCCTTCTACGCCGAGCTGCGCCTGATCGTCGGCTCCTAGCAGCGGCGGGACGACGATGCAGCTCGCGCTGGTCGACTGGGCGATCATCGCCGGCTACGTGCTGTTCGCTCTCGCCGTGGGGCTGTTCTTCGCCCGCCGGGCGAGCGCCTCCACCGAGGAGTACTTCGTCTCCGGCCGAGCACTGCCCTGGTGGCTCGCCGGGACCTCGATGGCGGCGACCAACTTCTCGATCGACACGCCGGTGGCGATCTGCGGGCTGGTGGCCAAGGAGGGGATCGCCGGGGTCTGGTTCTTCTGGTCCAGCGGCATCGCCGCGATGCTGGCGACCTTTCTCTTCGCCCGGCTCTGGCGCCGGGCCGAGGTGATCACCGACGCCGAGATCATCGAGCTGCGCTACGGCGGGCGTCCGGCCGCGGCCCTGCGGGCGGTCAAGGGGGTCTACTTCGGCCTGCTGATCAACTGCTTCGTCATGGGCTGGGTGATGACGGCGATGATGAAGATCATGGGCGAGGTCACCGACCTCGACCGGTTGACGATCCTCGTCGTCTTCGTCGGCATCGCCCTCGTCTATACGCTGCTGTCGGGCTTCTGGGGGGTGGTGGTCACGGACCTGGTCCAGTACGTGATCGCCCTCGGCGGCTCGGTGGCGCTGGCGGTCTACGCCGCCCGCGAGGCTGGCGGTTTATCGAACCTGCCCGGCGAGCTGGCCGAGCGCTTCGGCGCGGGCAGCGGCGTGACCGACCTGATGCCCCAGCTCGGCGCGAGCGACGGCGCCTGGAGCTCCCCGTCGGTCTTCTTCGTCTACCTCACGCTCCAGTGGTGGGCGCACAAGTACGCCGACGGCGGCGGCAAGACGATCCAGCGGATGTCAGCCGCCCGTGACGAGCGCCAGGCGGTGCTGTCGACGCTCTGGTTCGCCATCGCCAACTACGGGCTCCAGGTCTGGCCCTGGATCATCACCGCGCTCGCCTCGCTGGTGGTGCTCGGGCAGCTGCCCGACCCCGAGGTGGCCTACCCGCGGATGATGACCACCGTGCTGCCCCACGGGATGCTCGGGCTGGCGACGGTGGCGCTGATCGGCGCCTTCATGTCGACGATCGACACCCACCTCAACCTCGGCGCGGCCTACATGGTCAACGACCTCTACCGCCGGTTCCTCGTCCGGCAGGCGAGCGAGCGCCACTACGTACGGGTCTCGCGGCTCAGCATGCTGATCAACATCGCGGTGGCGTCGCTGATCGGCTGGCGGATCCGCTCGGTGACCGCCGCCTGGAAGTTCGTCCTCGCCTTCGCCGCGGGTGCCGGGCCGACCTTCATCGTCCGCTGGTTCTGGTGGCGGGCCAACGCCTGGACCGAGATCTCGGCGATGATCGCCTCCGGTGCCGTGGCCACCGCGCTCCAGCTCGCGGCGCCGAGGATGCTCTACTCGTGGCGGTTGCTGATCATCGTCGGCGTCTCGGCGGCGGTCTGGATCGCGGTGACCTTCCTCACCAGGCCGGTGGACGACGCCCGGCTGGTCGAGTTCCTGCGCCGGGTGCGGCCCGGGTCGCCCGGCTGGGACGCGGTGGCGCGGCGCCACGGCGTCGAGCAGCCGCGGTTTCTGCTGCCGGCCATCGGTCGCTGGATGGTGGGCAACGCGGCGCTGTTCGGCCTCTGCTTCGGTCTCGGGATGCTGCTGCTCGGTCGGCCGGGCCCGGGGGCGGCGCTGCTCGTGGGCGGGCTGGTGGCGCTGGGATGGATCCTCAGGCAGCTCTCACGGAAAGAGGTCGACTGAGAGCAGCGTGTTGCTCGTCGCTTGCTGGTCGTCGCGGCGTCGGGCTGAGGCCCTACGGGTCGAGCTCGCCGATGTGCCAGGCTAGCTTGCCGTCGGCTGGGTCGT
>JAUVBO010000170.1 GCA_030591195.1 Pseudomonadota bacterium | reverse complement strand
GGCCCGAGGCCTGGGAGCGACGCGCCTTCGAGCACCTGCGCGACAAGCTGCTCGAGCACGGCTGGCCGGTCGAGGACACGCACTTCGACCCCTCGACCTTCATTCGCGGGCTGGTCTTCGACATCGAGCTCGGCAACGTGGTCAAGGCCAACCGCTTCGGCTACGTCAAGCAGGCCCGCCACGGCACCCGACAGCTGGCCTACGACGAGCTGCGCAAGGTCTACAGCCGGACGATCATCGATCTGGCCGACGCACGGTTCATCTTCGCCAACACCCTCTTCTCGCTCTGCAAGGGCTCGATGTACGCCCAGCTCGTCGACCGCCTCGACGATGGAAGACTCAGCGGAGGCAAGCTCAGCGGGACGACGGGCGTGCTCGGCTACCGGGAGCTCTTCCAGCAGATCAAGCGCTCCCTCGACGAGGCGCACATGGAGGGGGAGCTCAAGGCGGGCATCCTCGCCGACCCCGACCGCTACGTGGACATCGATCCCGAGATGCCGCTGGCCCTGCTCGACCAGCAGCGGGCGGGCAAGAAGCTGATGCTGATCACCAACTCCGAGTGGTCCTACACCCGGCCGATGATGGCCTACGCCTGCGACCGCTTCCTGCCCGGCGAGATGACCTGGCGCGAGTTGTTCGAGATTGTGATCGTCAGCTCCCGCAAGCCGGAGTTCTTCTCCGGCCACAGTCCGCTGTTCGAGATCGTCGACGAGGAGCGCGGCCTGCTGGAGCCGGCGCCGACCGGGCTGAGCGAGGGGGTCTTCCTCGGCGGCAACGCCCAGGACGTCGAGGACTACCTGGGCCTCGATGGCGACGAGATCCTCTACGTCGGTGACCACATCTACGGCGACGTCGCCGTGTCGAAGAAGGTCCTGCGCTGGCGCACCGCGCTCGTGCTGCGCGAGCTGGAGGCGGAGGTCAGCGCCCTGCGCGCGTTCCGCGCCCAGCAGACCCAGATCACCAAGCTGATGGCACAGAAGGAGCGGCAGGAGTGGCGCTACTGCCAGATCCAGGTCGCCCTGCAGCGGCTCTCGGGCGGCTACGGACCGGCAGGCGCCAAGACGCGCGGCGCCCGGGTCAGCGCGCTGCAGAAGGAGCGCAAGGCGGTCAAGGCCAAGGCGATGGAGCTCGACCGCCAGATCGCTCCCCTCGCCCGCGCCTCGGCCGAGGCGAGCAACGCCAACTGGGGCCTGCTGCTGCGCGCCGGCAACGACAAGAGCCGCCTGGCCCGCCAGCTGGAGCGCTCCGCCGACATCTACACCTCGCGGGTGTCCAACTTCCTCTTCTCGACGCCCTTCGCCTACCTGCGTGGTCCCCACGGCACCCTGCCCCACGACGTCGCGCTTCAGGGCGCAACCGACGGCAGCGCCTGAGCGCCACCGCGCATCACCGTGGGGGGGGGCACAACACTGGTCTTTTGACCCTCCTGGGGCTAAAGTGGGACCATGAAATCGTTGAATCTATTGTGGATAAGATCGGCGTTGCTGACGCTGGCGGCGTCCACGAGCCTGGTCGCCTGCGGCGACGAAGGCAAGCCCGTGCCGGGAAACGCCGATCCGTGCGACACGCCGATGGCCGGCGTGCTCGGCTGCCCGGCCGACAGCCAGATGAAGAGCGGCACCAGCCTGGCCGCGGTGGACGGGCCCTTCACCGTCGGCGACGCCTGCCAGAAGCTGGTCGCCTGCGGCATCCTCGCCGCCGAGCACTTCGGCGCTCGGGGCAAGGAGTGCGGCAACGCCGGCGACTGCCCCACGGGTGAGTGCCGGGCCAACGACGAAGGCGCGCGGCACTGCTATTTTCACCGCCTCGATCATTTCTGGTGCGTGGCGAAGTTCAGCTCGCCCGGAGACAACCGCTGCGACAACGAGGATGACTACACCGACAGCGAGGTCGCCGCGATCGTCGACTGCATCGCCCGAAGCCCGTGTGCCTCGCTGGGCCTGCCGCTGACAGAGAAGCTGGACAACAGCGACAGCGAGGTCGACCGCTACATCTGCAACGACGGCGAGACGAAGGTCAGCACGGCCACGACCTGCGACCAGGGCCTGCTGATCTACCGTTAATCGAACCCAACAACCAAACCTCCTGGCTCGACATGAACGCGCTACGGCACCCGATCCTCACTACACTCCTGCTCGGCGGCTTGCTCCTCCCGGCGCTGCCCGGTTCCGCCCAGGGGCAGCGTCGATCCGACAAGCTGCTCCAGTTGCTCAAGGCGCGGCCGCGCGGCATGAAGGTCGACACCTGGCGGGAGCAACGCCGTGAGGCGGTGCGTGAGCTCGGCCGGCTCAAGGAGCGCCGCGCCGTCCCCCCCCTGCTGAGGATCATCGACAAGGAGCGCTTCGACGTGATCCTCGAGATCGCCATCGACGCGCTGGGCCAGATCGGTGACCGGCGGGCCGTCGGCCCGCTGAAGCGCCTGCTCGACGACCCCTCGCTCGACGCCTATGTCCGCGACGCGGCGGCCGGCTCGCTGAAGAAGCTCTCGGGCAGGTCGGGCACCACCACCGGGACATCGGGCCGCCCCAGGCCGAGGACCACGCCCAGGTCGACCACCGCGCCAACGCCAACGCCAACGCCAGCCCGCCCGGCCGGTGTTTCGTCCGCGACCAACCAGGCCACCGGCGCGTTCGCCAAGCTCCCCGAGCTCAAGCTCCCCGAGCTGGGGGTGAATGTCATCGCCCGCAGCACGCGGATGGATCTCGTCGTCGGCGCTGGCCACTACCGGTGGGATGGGCGCACGGACCGGTCGTCGGCCGGATTTACGCTGCTGAGCCGCTACCGGCGGCAGCTCGAGGCCAAGCGCGTCGGCTACACGATCGACGCTGCGGCCGACTTCTCCTTCGACCTCGACACCCCACCGAGCGGCGACTCGAGCTGGCAGATCGGCCACCACCTGCAGCTCAACCCCGAGATCCGCTTCTACCCCTTCAGCCGTGACGTGCCGCTGCTCTTCGGGCAGCTCAGCGGCGGCTTCGGCTATGGGCTCGGGGTCTCGCGTGTGCCGGCCACGCCGGACAAGCGGGTGGCCTTCGCCGGCACCCTCTCGGCCGGCGGCGGCCCCGGCTACGGCCGGGTGGTCGATATCGGGCCGCGGCTGCGGATGGCCCGCGTCGCCCGGGTGCTGCGCAAGGCCGGCGCCATCGAAGGCGACCTCGATCCCACGATCGGCACCAAGATCATCCAGGCCTGGTACGAGCTACGCAACCGGATCGGTAGCTACCAGCGGCTCGGGCAGACGCTCCGGCTGCTGCGAAAGGCCGACCTGTTGGCCAAGGGGCGTCTCGATCCGGCGGTGGTCTACCGGCTGATCCGGATCCTCGACGATCCCCAGCTGCAGGATCGCTTCGAAGGCTTCATGTTCCGCGCCGGCTACGGCTACGCGCGCTCGTTGGTCAAGGACAACGACGACGTGACGCTGGCCTATGCTTATGCCACCGCCAGCCTCCAACACCAGCGGGGCACCACCCGCGGGCTCGGCGCCGATCTGCGCTTCTTCTACAACATGTGGGGCACGCCGGACACCTACAACGTCCAGCTAACCGGCCACTACGCCTGGTACCTCTACAACCGCGCCTTCGACCCCCTCGGGGCGATCGAGGCCTCGTTTTCGGCCGGCCTCAACAACCAGGCCGGCGCCGCCTTCGAGGGCGGAGGACTGGCCTACAATGCCCTGCTCGGCGTTTCCTACGCGCGCTTCTTCAGCCGCGGGGCCCGCATGGTTGCCGGCCTGCGCGGTGGCATGGAGAACAACGCGGCGGTGGTGATGTTCACCATCGAGGGCCAGTACGGCATCGCCCGCGGCGCGTTCGTCGTCGACAAGTAACCCCGTCGGACGGGGACGCAGCGCCTACTGGTCGGAGGAGGTGTCCGCCTCGGAGGGTGGAGCCTCGGGGGCGTTGTCCGGCAGGCAGAGCTGGCAACTGAAGCGCGCACCGGTGAAGAGGGTCGCAAAGAACCCGCTGACCCGCACCACGTGGGCGGCGCAGAAGACGTTCTGGCAGCGGTGGCAGCGATAGCCCTCGCCCGCCGGCTGACCGAAGCGCCGGGGCGCCGGCAGCGCGACCTTCGACCCGCACATCCGGCACTCGAGGTTGATCCGCCGCAGTTCGCCCGGATCGACCTCGGCGGTGGGCACGCTCGGCTCTTCCTCCGCGCGCGCCGCGGCGGTCAGGTGGAAGGCAGCCTCGGCCTCTTCGCCCGACAGCTCCACCGACTCGCTCAGGCGGACCTTGGCGACCTGCTCGGCGGCCTCTGACGCCGTCATCTGTCGGGTGGCTTCACCGTCGTCCTCCGGCGGGTCGAGCTCGCCGACGATGTCCTCCAGGATCTGCTGGGAGGATTGGCCGCTGACCTGCGGACCGCGCCTGCCCCGCGGATGGCGCCGGGGGTCGAGATCGGTGGGCGCGTCCTCCGGATCCACCGGCGCGTCTTGGGCGAGCATCGCACCGGGGTTCGAGTCCCGCAGGGTCTGCGCGCCGTCGAAGAACGGTTCGGAGGCTTCTTTCTGTCGCTCGCTCATCGGGCTGCCGCAACGACAGGATCCTTTATGTCGCGACTAGCCGCAAGGGGTCGTCACTTGCGAAGCAGCACGTAGACCGCGCCGAGCCCGCCATCGGTGGGCAACGCGCTGCAGAAGGCGAGGACCCGCCGGCCGATCGCCCCTCGGGTCAGCCAGCGTGCCAGCGCGTCCTTGAGCACCGGGATCTGGCCCTCGGAGTTGAGCCCCCGGCCGTGGACGATCAGGACGCAGCGCCAGTCCTGGCGGCGACAGTCGTGGACCAACTGCCGCACCATCAAGTGGGCCTCCTCGCGCGTCTTGCCATGTAGGTCGAGGTGTCCCTGATAGGAGTAGCTCCCCTTGCGCAGGGCGCGCAGCAACTGACGGTCAACCCCGGTGGCGATGCCCTCGATATGCTCGTCGTCCCAGTGCAGCTCGAAGGCGGTCTGCCCGGCTACCAGCGCGTCGAGCTCGGCCAGCGCCTCCTCGTCCGGCGATGGCACCCCTGCAGCTTGCTGCTTGCGGCGGGAGACGACGTCGCCGCGGTTCATTGGCTCGACCGCGGCCATCTCCGCCGCGAAGAGCGTGGCGTCGCTCCGCTCGACCGCGGGCACCACGGCCGCGGGAACCACGACCGCGGGAACCACGGCCACGGCCTCCTCGGCCTGTCGTGCCTCACGCCGGGCCTTCTTCACCGCCTCTTTGAGGCCAGCGAACGGGGAGTGAGAGAGCCGGTCGTCGCGCGCCACTCGAGCGAACCTCCGCTTGACGGAACGAAATTATAGCAGGCTCACTCGAGGCTGGTCCGTTCCCGGTGGCGTCGGCTATCATCGCCGTCATGAAGCCGGCAGAGATCTGTAAACAAGTGCTGGGCCCCGAGAAGCTCGGCGAGATCTATCACAAGCTCTCCTCGCCTCAGATCAAGGCGGTGCTCAAGGAGGGCGGGATCAAGCCCAAGCTCCCCGGGGGGTTCGTCTCCCAGAGCCGTCGCCGAAAAATCTGGTCCTCGCGGATCATCTCGGCCATCGACACCGACAACGACGCCGTGGCGGGTGAGCTGCTGCAACAGTGGTTGCTCAACCACCAACGCGGCTTGCTGGTGGCCTATCTCGACGCGCTCGGAGTCAAGCACCGCGACGGCGAGACCGACGAGAGCTTCCTGCTCTCGGGGTCGAAGGACGCGCTCCGGGACGAAGCCCGCAAGCTGCTCGCCGCCCATGACTCGGTCGACGTGGCAGCCTACCTGCTCTACATCGCCTACCAGCAGCGCTCCAACGTCTACGACGACTGGGAACCCCTGGCGGCGCTGACGGCCGGACCGACCAGCGGCGATCCGGCCGAGGCCGAGGCGACGACCGACGACCCCGCCCCAGACCGCTGATCGAGGTCCCGGTCTCGCTTGGTCATCGGCCTGATCCGAAACGGCCGACCACTGGAGCTCGAGATCCTCGTCCGTTGAGTTTCGCAACAACGGGCACGGACCTGCTCGTGGGGTCGTTGTGGACCGCAACGAGATTCGGCGACAAACGCCTCATGATTTCCTCCGCCTAGAGTCGCAAGGCACTGGCAGGCTTCTTGCTTCGCTCCTCGCTGCGAGCGTATCGCCAGCAAGGAGGAGATGTGGCCCGGGTCCGGCTCGAATCGGTCGCCAAGAACTTTGGCGCATTCAAGGCAGTCAACGAGGTTTCGCTCGAGATGCCCGACGGCGAGATGATCGTCCTCGTCGGCCCATCCGGCTGCGGCAAGACGACCACCCTGCGAATGATCGCCGGGCTCGAGGAGGTCACCTCCGGCCGGATCTACATCGGCGACCGGCTGGTCAACGACATCTCACCCAAGGACCGCGACATCGCGATGGTGTTCCAGAATTACGCCCTGTACCCGCACATGAGCGTCTACCAGAACATGGCCTTCGGACTGAAGCTCAGACGCTTCCCGAAGAAGGACATCGACGAACGGGTGAAGGATGCCGCGCAGATACT
>JAUVBO010000334.1 GCA_030591195.1 Pseudomonadota bacterium | reverse complement strand
CTGTCTTCATCCAGTTGATCGAGCTGCGAAAGATCGAGGTGCTGGCATCGGTGAACGGGTCATCGTCGTCGCCATCGATGGTCCGGACTGAAGCCCACTTGTACTTCACCAACGCGTTGTCATTCCGCAACAGGACCACCGGGTGGGCGCCCTTGATCACGTAGTCCCACGGTCGACCGCACAGCGCGGGTTTCGCGCCCCAACCACCGACGTCGCGATGGTCGAGCAGGCGCTCCCATTGCCCGCCGGCGACACCGTTTGACATGTCTCGGAAGAGCTGCAGTCGAACCCCCGCGCCCTCGTCACGCACGACAAACTTGAAGCCGATCCACTGGTTCTTGGGAATTTCGAACGATTTCAGCGCGTCGGGTCCGCCCTGATCGGCGTAGGTTGGATGGCGAAGCTCCTTGCCGAAGCCTACTTTGCCGTAATACCGCATGGTCGCGGCATAGGCGTGGCCGCGGCACTGAATGCTGGTGTTGGAGGAATGTCCATCGTCCGTGCGCGCTTCGATGGTGAAGCCGGCGCGGCCGGTGGCGGACGAAACATCGTATTCTCTCACCCGCATGGCGTAGAACGTCAGCTCGATGTTGCCCCATTTCTTTGCCCGGGAACGGTCCCAGATGTAGTGGCGCTGCACCGAAGGTCTTGCCGTGTTGGAGGGCTTGGCAACCGCGACGCCCTTGCCATCGATGGCGAACAGCGCGTTGCTGCCGCGGTTGTGAAACGCCGAGTCGTAGCTGTCGACCTGGCCGCTACCAAGCGTCCGCGCCTTGCCGTTGTCCCAGCGCGAGACCCACACGCGTCCACGATTTTGGGTTGGATAGAGGTTGCGAACGCCAAATCGATCCACGCCGACACTCGCCGGCTTGGATGAAGCGGAGTAGCGCATGTTCGCCTGGTCATCATGCGCCGAGCTCCCGCCAACGATGCCGCCGCAGCCGATGGTGAGCGCTGAGACGACACTGAGTCCGGTCCAGCGGTACGTCGACATGGCCGCCTTTCACTGGGGTCCTGGGTGCCGGGTGACAACCTCAGGCGCTGCAACCACAATGCCAGACGCCTGAGAGTGGGACTTGCCCTGGTTTCTTGGATGAAAATGGGCGTGATGGCGGTCGAATCGGACCAGGGGAGTGGAGACCGCATCCCGCGACCGGGGAGTTTGCTCCCATCGCAGGCGTCATGGCGGAACGCGTTCCGTTGATGCCTCTCAGCTACCTGGTGCTCGTTGTCGCCCGCTGGACATCGGAACGCGGCGCCACGGGCCGGGCCGCTGACCCAGGGGATGGATGAGATAGCCAGAGGGTGGTCAAGGGACTGACCGGATGGAGACCGGGGCCGGTGAATAGCTGACCTGGCCGTTGTCCGCGGGAGCGGTGGAGTCAGTGGTGATCCCTGCGATCTCTGGCCGATTTTCCGTGTCCGCGACCTCTTCGGCTTAGGGGAGCTCACGCCTGGCGCCTCTCTTGCAATTCCCGCGTCCGGAGGTGATGGCATGCCCCGCGGGAGTCTGATTCTGGTCGTGATCTTGTTCCTGGGGCTCGCTCTTCCGGGTTGCGGCCCACTGACCGGCGCCGAGAGCGACGGCCAGGAGACGTGGGCCGGCAAGCAGGACCAACCAGGCCCGCCGGCTCCGAGCGATCTCAGCCACGTGACCTGTGCCACGCCCGCACCCCGCGGGGCCACGGTGGCGCCGGCGCCTCCGGCCTACTCGGGTGGCCAGTGCCCCCTGCTGCAGCCCGGAGCCAACACGCTCTCCTCCGGCGGAGTCGTGCGCGAGCTCGTGCTGGTCGTGCCGTCCAACCTCCGCGCCGAGGAGCGCTTGCCGGTGATCTTCCTCTGGCACTGGCTCGGCGGCAAAGCGAGCAAGATGATCAGCAAGGCCGAGGTCCAGGCAGCCGTGGACCAGCAACGCTTCATCGCGGTGGTCCCCGAGGACCAGGGCGACCTGACCTTCCGCTGGCCGCTGATGCCTCTCGGCGGCCGGGATCGTCTGGAGCAGGAGCTCACCTTCTTCGACGACATGCTGGCCTGCGTCTCGGCCCAGTTCTACGTCAACCGCGACTGCGTCAGCAGCTTCGGCATCAGCGCCGGCGCGATCTTCACCACCACCCTGGCGTCAGCCCGCAGCGAGTACCTCTCCTCCTTCACCGTGCTCTCGGGCGGCAGCGGCGCCCCCGGAGGCAGTGGCTGGCTCAACCTCAACCGGCTGCTCTGGTCCTGGACCCCGGCGGCGCGGAAGCTCCCGGCGCTGGTGCTGTGGGGAGGCCCCGAGGACCGCTGCGTGATGACCGACTTCGACTACGCCTCGCGGACGCTGAAGCGGGGCCTCCGCGACGGCGGCCACTTCACCGTCGAGTGCGTTCATAACTGCGGACACAGCTTCCCGCCCCTCGAGCCACCGCCGGGCATGTCGCGTTTCGCGAGTCTCTGGCAGTTCGCCCTCAGCCACCCGTACTGGCTCCCGCCGGGGCAGTCGCCCTTGTCGAGTGCCCGGCCCCCGGGCCTGCCGAGCTGGTGCGCGGCCGACGGTGACGCGACGATGCGCGAGGGCCAGTGCGCGCCGCCCGACTGCTAGGGACCAGGCCCGCCAGCGTCCGATCCGTCAGTGGGGACGGGTGGCTCAGGCCGCCGTTCGCGCCGCCAAGGCCCCGCTGGGCGATCAGGTCGTCACGGCCGCTGGGCCGACTGCTGCGCCGGATCCTCCGCTGGTTGCTGCGAGGTCGGGACCAGGATCGGCGGCGACGGGGCGATGTAGTAGTCGAATCCCTCGCGGGTCATGCCGCTGTCGTCCCACCGGTCTTGCTGGTCGCCAAAGTTCGCTCCCTGAGCGACCCACCCGACCCGCGGCTGCCCACCGACGTCGTATGACACCAGGTACCAGCAGAAGGCTTCCTTTCCGGAGAGCGCCGCCCGCTGGTGGCTGTGGACGGTCATCGTGTGTCCCGGCGCGAGGCAGTCCTGGATGTTGTGGTTCGGGTCGTCCGCGGTCAGCGAGCCGTTCTGGCGCTGGGGCTGAGGTGCGGACGTTCTGACAGCCCCATTTTCGCTCGGCGCCCAGCGGGTGTCGCGACACCGCGTCGGTGACGCGCACGGTGGAGCTCGGCAGCAGGTAGAACCAGACCGGGGCTTCGTCGCTGCGCTGGTGCAGACCGTTCCAGATCTGATTGCCGTGGGCGCTGTCGATCCCCTCGTCGGCGCTGGTGAGAAATGGCAGCGGCAGGCCGTGGGGCCGCTTGGCTAAGATCTCGCCGGTGGCCCGCACGGCGAAGCTTCCGCGCCAGGCCCAGATCCAACCCTCGCGCGGCTGCGGGTCACCGCAGACATCGTAGCTGCGGTAGCCGACCCGGTACCAGCTGCTCGAGGGCTTCTGCTGGAGGATCACTGCCACGTCACCGACGCACATCAACCCGAGCTTGCGCGCCCTCGCGGTGGGCAAAGCCTGGACGGCGAAGCAGGTGTAGCTCGGGTCCTGCGGTGGCGCGATCACCTCGAGGTAGCCCTGAGGTGCATCGGCCTTGCCGCCTGCGACCTGTTCCTGGTCGTCCAGCGCCCCACCGCAACCGAGCATCGCGCCGATCAAGGTGCCGATCGCCAGCCAGCGGCAGCCGGCGCTAGCGTCGCTCCAAGACGGTTTCATTGGGTGACGAGTCATCTTTTCCTCCGGATGCAAGAAACGAAACGGATCTGCCGACGGCTGCGCGGCGCGCCACTGCCGAGGCAGTGCTGCTGCGCCGCTCCGCCCGGCGTTCACCTACCGGTCCTTGAAGGGCCGCGCCGGCCGACGTTTTGCGGAAAAAAGCGCCCGCGCTGCTAAGTTGATGGAATTCGTCGTGGTAGGCTCGGCCACGCCCGTGCGAAGACTACTGATCAAAGCCGCCCTGCCCCTGGCCGCAGCGCTGGTGACAGCGCTGGTGGTGACCTACGTGTTCTTCCTGCGCCCCTGGCTCGTGTGGCCCGACGAGCCGCTGGAGAAGATCGAGCGCCGCTGGCACCAGGCCCGGACATGGGCTGGCGCGCGGGCTGACGGCGGGGCCGAGCCCTCGCTCGAGGCTCGGGCGCTGCTCGCTGCGGCCGAGCGGCTCCGCCGCCAGCACCGACGTCTGACCCAGCTCTTTCTGCAGGACGGCCGCGAGGACCGGCGGATCCGCTGGCGCATCGAGCGCCACACGCTGCCCGAGGACGTGCGCGACGGGCTCGACAAGCTGCGCCGCTGGCACCGGTCGGGCAAACCCCTCGTTACGGGTGACTGTACCTCCTCCTCGCCGATGCTCGGGATGCACATCCTCGGCCGCCTCGCGCTGGCCTCGGCCCCGAGCCCCGACGACGAGCAGGCGGTCGCTGCCCTGCACCTCGCCCGGGCCGTCAGGAGCTCGCCAATAGGCTTGGCCGTCGGCCTCGCCCTCGCCCGCGACGCGCTCGACTGGGCCGCTGGCCGCGATCCACGCCCCGACCGGCTGCTCGCGCGCTACCGGCCCGAGCCATCGGAGCTGTTCGAGGTCATCGCCCGCGAGGTGGTCTGCTACGTCGAGCTGATCGAGCGCGACGGGAATGGCCAGCCGACGGGCAAGCGCCGGCCGCCGCTGCTGGCGCGCCTCGCCGACCCCGGGCGCGAGGTGGCGATGCTCAAGCGCTACTACGCCAGCCGCCTCGCCCGCCTGCACAAGCACCGGCACCACCTCGGGCGGCTCAACGCCGCGCTACAGGTCGACCAGCCACACGAGCTGCCGAAGAGCGCCGTGGTGCAAGCGCTGGCCCGCGCGATCGAGCCCTCCTGGGCTCACCTCGCCTCGTTGATGCGCGAGACCACCGCCCGCTACGCGAAGCAGTGAGCCGGTCAGCGGCACGCGCAGACCTGACGCGGGGAACGCGGCGCTACATGATCTGGTTCTGCAGGCCGTGCAGGGTGACCATCTGCGGCGAGTCGCCAATGAACGCCGGCCGGATCGTCAGCGGGCCGAGGAACAGGTGCTTGGCGTCGAGCAGGATGCCGACGGCGACGGTGGTGAAGAGGATCCCGGTCATGTTGGTCATCGGGGCCCAGCAAGAAGCCTGGACGACCTTGTCACGGGCGGCGACCGGGTCAAAGTGACCCTTCTCCGGCTCGTTCTGGCTGAACAGCAGGTTGTTGGCCAGCGGCGAGCTGATGATGTTGCGGTAGAGCTCGTTGAACTCGGCGTGGACCGCAGCGTCCT
>JAUVBO010000150.1 GCA_030591195.1 Pseudomonadota bacterium | reverse complement strand
GCTCGACCGGGGCAAGCGGATCACCGGCACCGGCAACTCCGACTCTCACAACGTGCTGGTGACCGAGGTCGGCTACCCGCGCAACCTCGTCGACCTCGGCACCGACGAGCCGTCGAGCGTCACCGGCCTCGAGGTGGCGGCGGCGATCAAGGCCCAGCGGGTGGTGATCAGCGGCGGGCCGATGATCCACGCGCGAGTCGGCAGCCACTCGCTCGGCGAGCTCGCCCCGGTGACCGGCGGCGAGGCCGAGCTGACCGTGACGGTCGAGGCGCCGAGCTGGATCACGGTCGATACAATGCGGGTCTACCTCGGCGGGTCCAAGGCCCACGTCGTCTCCCTCGACGCCTCGACCGCCGACCCGGCCAACCCAGCGATCCGCTACAGCGGGAGCCTGCCGCTGAAGGTGCCGACCGACAGCTACGTCGTCGTCGTGGTCACCGGCTCGACGCCGCTGGCGCCGGTCAACCCGGACCGCTGGCCGTTCGCGGTGACCAACCCGATCTACCTCGACGCCGACGGCAACGGCGCCTACGATCCGCCGAAGGCATTCTAGCCCGACCTCAGCTCGGAGGAGCAGCAACCGCATGAGCACCATCCCCAAGATCGTCGTCGTCGGAGCCCTGCGCACCCCCGTGGGTGCGATCGGTGGCGGACTGGCCAGCATCCAAGCCCGCCCCCTGGCGACCCACGTGATCAAGGCCTTGATCGATCGGGTGGGCGTCGAGCCGGCCGCCGTGGAGTACACCTGCCTCGGCTGGGTGATGCAGGACCCGCGGGCGCCGAACCTGGCCAAGATCGCCGCCGAGTACGCCGGGGTACCACCGACCAGTCCCGGCACGACCTTCCACGAGAACTGCGACTCGGGCGGGGCGGCGATCCACAGCCTCGCCCGGCGGCTGATGCTCGGCGAGCTGACCCTGGGCATCGCCGGCGGCGTGGAATCGATGAGCAACGTCGCCCGCTACCTCTACACGGGCCGGATCAAGGGGCAGCTCTACGGCGACATGACCCTGGTCGACGGGCTGTTCGGCGCGCTGACCGACACCAACGTCGGCAAGAAGGGCGAGCTGATGGGCCTGCTCACCGAGCGGCTCGTCGAGCGCTACGGCGTCAGCCGCGAAGAGCAGGACGAGATCGCCCTGCGCAGCCATCAGAACGCGCGCCGCGCCTGGGACGAGGGCGCGTTCGCCGACTACGTGGTGCCGGTGGAGATCCCCCAGCGACGGGGCGACCCGATCGTCGTCGCGCGCGACGAGGGCCCCAAGGACCTCGACCCGGCGAAGGTCGCCAAGGCCAAGCCGTACTTCAAGCCCGACGGCGGCACGATCACCAGCCTCAACGCGAGCAGCCTCAACGACGGCGCGGCGGCGGTGATGCTGACCACCGAGGCCCGGGCGGCCGAGCTCGGACTCGAGCCGCTGGCCGAGCTCGGCGGCTTCCACAACATCGGCGTGCCGCGCGAGTACATGGGCGAGGGCGCGTTCAAGGTGATCCCGCCGCTGCTCGAGCGGGCGGGGCTCACGCTGCCCGACGTCGACCTGCTCGAGATCAACGAGGCCTTCGCCGCGGTGCTCGGCGCCGCGCTGCACGACCTCGACGGCCTGAAGGTCGAGCGCACCAACCAGTGGGGCAGCGGGATCTCGATCGGCCATCCGGTGGGCTGCACCGGCGCGCGGCAGGTGGTCGACATGGTCCACCAGCTCCGTCGCCGCGACAAGGCCGTCGGCGTCACCTCCCGCTGCGTCGGCGGCGGCATGGGCGGCGCCGAGCTGCTGCTGCGTCGATAGCCAGCGCGGTCAGCGAGACGTGCTCGGCGGCAGCGCGGCGATCAGGCGGATCGCTGCCGCGCCCAGCGCTCGACGGCGACGGCCAGGGCGATGGCGGCCCGCTCGACGTCGGCGAGGTCGCCGGGCGAGTAGCTCGCCAGCATCCCGGTCTTGACCGCGCGCAGCTTGACCTCGACCGCGGTCAGCGAGACGTGCTCGGCCAGGCGCAGGGCCTCGAGCAACGCCGCGCGGACACCCTCGTCGGCGAGCAGCAGCATCGTCTCGCCGTGGGCGGTGTCGGTGTCGACCCAGACGCGCTTGTCGAAGACCTCGTCGCCGGTGATCGGATCGCCCTGACCCACCAGCCGCTTGAGCTTGTCACCGAGGTGCTCCTCTCGCAGCGAGGCCTCGATCGCTGCGGTGGTCGGGCGGACCACGTCGACCAGGCACCGCAAGGTGGCGTCCATGCCGTCGCCGGTGCGGGTCTCGTCGGTCTGCACCTCGACCTTCAGACCCCACTGCTCGGCGAGCTGTCTGGTTTCGTCGTAGAGCGTCATGCCCGCAGAGTACAACAGATCGTCCGGCGGGCGGCGGGAACCGATCGTCGAGCGGACGGGGGTCCGGGTCCCGAGCTATAGTGGCCCGTTGCTTGAAGACTCGACAGTGGAAGGAGTAGTCACATGAGCTCGCGGGTATGCGTGGTGCTGACGTCCCTGATGATCGCGGCGTGTAGCAGCAGCGGTAGCGGCGGGTCGTGTCCCCAGTGCCTTGCTGGTCAGGTCTGTAGCCCGGCCACCGGCTACCAGTGCGTGCCTGCCGCCGGGCCCACCGGCTGTCCGGCCACGGGCTGCGGCGCCAGCGCCACCTGCCGCACCGACAACGTCTGCACCTGCAGCGCCGGCTTCGTCGACTGCAACCAGGACCTCGGCCTGGCGCCGAGCAACGGCTGCGAGTGCCAGGGTGGCTGCGCCGGCGCGGCCTGCGCGGCGACGCCCGGCTGTAGCCCCTCGACGCCCAACGCCTGCGGCCACAACACCCTCTACTGCGCAGCGACCACCTGCCTCGCCTGCCCGCCGAGCACCTTCAACTGCGACGGCGTCGCCGACTGCGAGGAGACCACCGCCTGCGGGGTGACCAGCACCTGCTCGCCGGCCAGCGCCTTTGCCTGCGGCACCGATCAGTACTGCAACGGCAGTGTCTGCACCACCTGCGAGGCAGAGATGCTCAACTGCGACGGCATCAACGGCTGCGAGAGCGCCAAGCCGTGCGACGATCCGCCTCCCGTGCCGGGCGACTGCGATCCGAGCTGCACCGAGGCCTACGCCACCTTCTGCGTCAAGAACCCGGCGCGAGGCAACCTCTGCGAGGAGTGCCTCACCGACGCCCACTGCACCACCAACCCCCGCTCCCACGGCCCCCACTGCAACACCACCGACCTCGCCGGCACCGGCGCCAACTGGTGCGTCTGCACCGACCACAGCGAGTGCGCCAGCAGCACCCTCGGAAAGAAGTGCAATCTGGTCGACACCGCGGTGCCCAAGGCGGCCTTCAAGCAGTGCACCTGCGAGGTCGACGCCGACTGCAACGCGCCCTACATCATCTGCGAGGGCGGCTCGTCGGGCTTCGGTCGCTGCAGGATGCCCTGTCGCGAGGACGATCCGGCCACCCCCGACAACGAGGACACCTGCTACTGGGCCGGGATGGTCGGCAAGTGCGACGTGGCCTCCGGCAAGTGTGACTACAGCGACCACTGACGCGTTGGCCACCGTTCCTCTGGGCAAACAGTCATAAATTCATAAAAGTACAAGACAGGACGCCCCTCCTCTAGCACTTGCGTTAACATATGTTACAAACAACCTAGTTACGCGAGAGGCGGGACCTGGATGTCGATCGAGCATGCGATCCTGGGCTTCCTCAGTTGGAAGCCACTGAGCGGGTATGACCTGAAGAAGCTCTTTGCCGGCTCGTCATTGTTCCACTGGTCGGGCAACAACAACCAGATCTATCGCTCGCTGGTCAAGCTGCACAAGGACGAGCTGGTGGCCCTGCAGGTCAAGGGGCAGGACAGCATGCGCCCGCGCAAGGTCTACCGCCTCACCAACCAGGGCGAGCAAGCCCTAAGAAGGTGGGTCAGCGAAACCCCGGAGCTGCCTCAGACGCGCAGCACCTTCCTCGTCCAGCTCGCCTGGGCCGACCAGCTGCCGGACGCCGAGCTCGAGGAGCTGCTGATCAAATACGAGCGCGAGGCGGAGCTGCAGCTGCTGATGGCCCGCGAGCAGATCCGCCGCGGCCCGCTCAACCCTGCCCGCACGCCGCGGGAGCGGTTCCTCAGGCAGATGATCGCCGACAACCGCAGCAACGCGCTGCTCAGCGAGCTGACCTGGATCCGCCAGATCCGGCGCAAGCTGCCTCAGCTGTCGCGCTGAGGCTCCGCCAAGACATGGGCTGCTTGCCCGGGACCGCGAAGCAGCCAAGGGGCTCTTCAGCGCGCGGGGCAAAGCGAGACGTTGTCGATCAGCCCGCGGTTGCCAAAACCCACGGCCACGTCGTAGGGCGGCGTGATCCGCAGATCCTCCGCCGCCAGCCGCGCCTCGCCGTCGACCTCGATCGCGATCGCGCCGGCTGCCGAGACCGTCAGCCGCGCCCGATGCCACCTCTTGCTCGCGATCGTCAGCGGTGGTGCGGCCTCGTCGAGCTTGCTGCTGGTGCTGCCGTCCCAGTAGACGATCTGGTCCACCGGACTGTCGCCACCGACCGGGTGGATGCCGGCCGCGTAGGCCGGGCCGGCGAAGCCGCTGCCAGCGGGCGCCACGAGCAGGAAGAGGTCGCCGGAGATCCCCTCGACGCGGAAGTCGAGCTCGAGAGCCAGGCCGGTCAAGCCTTGCAGGCTCGAGTGGCTCGTCAGCCCGATCCCGGTGCCCACGTACTCGAGCGCGGGCGTGCCGTCGGGGCCCTTGGCCGGCATCACCACCTGCCAGTTCCCACCAGCCACGACGCCGGTGACCCCCGCGCCCAGGGGCGCATTCCACTGAAAGAAACCCCCGGCGTTGAAGTCGTCGAAGAAGCAGCCGGCGTGCAGGACGTCGCCCCGCGCATCGACCACGCCACCCTCGACCACGCCACCCTCGACCACGACATCGCCGCCGTAGGGCAGCGCCCAGTGACAGCCGCCGTTGCTCAGCAGCGCTGCGCCCCAGAGCAACAGGATCCCCCCCCGACGAGCGACAGACCGCATCTTCCCCTTCGCTCCTTCGTCCCAGGTATATGATACGGCATGACCGGCTCACGGAAGAAGCTCGCCGGGCGACTGTTGATCGGCGCCGCCCTGTTGATCGGCGTCGTCCTGGTCGGCCTGGTGTCGCTGTTCAAGATGTACAACATGCCCTCGGGCTCGATGCATCCGACGATCAAGGCCGGCCAGCGATTCTTCGTCTACCGCCTGGCGCGCAGCCCGGCCCGGGGTGACGTGATCGTCTTCGCCGCGCCCCACGCGCCCGATCGCGAGTACGTCAAGCGCGTCGTCGGCCTCGCCGGAGACACGGTGCTGCTGCGCGGCCAGGTGCTGTTGCTCAACGGCAAGTTCGTGGCTCACCAGCAGGTCGGCGGCCGGTGCAGCTACCAGGACTCCGACGACCAGGGCCAGACCACCGAGCGGCCCTGCCGGCTCTTCAACGAGCGCCTCGGCACGGCGCGCTACCAGGTGATCTACCTGCCGGCGGGCGAGACGCTGCCGGGCAGCAGCCAGCCGGTCGAGGTGCCGGCGGGCCACGTCTTCGTCATCGGCGACAACCGTGACAACAGCCACGACAGCCGCCACTTCGGCCCGGTGGCGCTCGACCAGATCCGCGGCACGGCCCAGCTATAGCCGCCCCGTCATCACCGGCCCGTTTCTGAGGTAGGCTATGGCGATGGATGCCGCGCGGATCGTGCTGGCTTGCGCCGCTGCCGCGGTGGTCACCGGCTGTGACCTGGTCTTGCCTTTCGGTGCCCGCGACCTCGGCGGCACGGCGGCCGACGCCGGCCCACCCGGCGATGGCCCCCCCCTCGACAAGGCCCGCCCGGCCGAAGGCGGCGCCGTCGACCTGGCGGCAGACGTGGGGATCGCCAACGACGGCCAGCAGGACGCCGGTGGCGACTGCCCGGACTGGACCTTTTTTCCCGGCACCGAGGACTGTACGGCGTGCCCGGGTGGTCCGTACGCCGGCGACACGGACTGCGACGGGCTGGCGCCTGGCACGCTCGATCCCTGGCCCTCCACCTGCAACCGCCTTCGGTTCGCCGAGAGCTTCGTCGAACCCTCTGCACTGACCAGCTGGACCTTCACCCCGCTGGCGGGCGCGCTGCCAACCATGAGCACCGGGGCATGCGCCCTGTCGCTGAAGAACGGCCAGCTGGAGCCGCCGGACGGCGTCATCGGCGACGGCTTGACCTACCTCGCCGAAGCGCGCTTCACCATCGACGAGGTGCTCGACCCGAGCGACTGGGAAGTGGGCCTGGTGACCCACGCCTCGGGCGCGCCGCAGCGGGTCTGCTCCGTCGGCCTGGGGCTCGGCATCGAGCTCCACGCCGGGCTCGGGCTCGTCGCCAGCGACGCTGACTCGGAGTGGGGCTACCGCGATCCCGATCTCAGCTCGCCCACGGTCGTGGTCGGCGGCAGCTACGTGGTGCAGGCCTGGGGCGCGGGCGACGAGCACCACTGCCGGCTGCTCGACGCCAGCGGAACCAAGGTCCTCCAGGCGATCTCGCTGGACTTCCTCTACGTGACGAACCCGCCGCTTCCCGGCGCCACCGACCCCTGCGGCAGCGGCAAGTGCCTCCCCGGCGATCTCTGCGTCACCGGCAGCGCCGGCCTGTTCTGCAAGCCGCAAGTGGTCTTCAACAGCGCCGGGACAGTCGGGCTGCGGGCGACAAACGGCCGCGCGACCTTCACCGCG
>JAUVBO010000863.1 GCA_030591195.1 Pseudomonadota bacterium | reverse complement strand
TAGATGATGCCGAGGTTGACGTAGGTCGCGCCCAGGCCCTTGCCCTTGGTGATCGAAGCGCCCTCGGCGATCGAGAGCGCCACGAGCAACCGCGTCGTGGCGCTCTCGAGCTCCAGCCCGTCGTAGTCGTCCATCGCCTGCTTGTTGAGCAGGCTCATCCGCGACACGGTAGCGGCCTTGACCTGGGCCGGCGCCTCGACCGACGTCCCGCCGATCATCGCCCAGACCGCCAGGGTCAACAGCCATGTGGATTGGTGTCGCTTCATCAGGGCTCTGGCCATCAACCCGTCTCGTTTCCGTCGATCTGTGCCCCGTGAACCGCGCCAGCGCCGGCTGGCCGTCCCGGTGCTTTCACTGCTTGGTGATGACGAACTCGACCCGCCGGTTCATCGCCCGGCCCGAGCGGGTCCGGTTGCTCTCGATGGGCCGTGTCTCGCCATAGCCGGCAGCCTCCATCCGCACCGGGTCGATCCCCCGCCGCAGGAGGAAGAGTCTCACCGAGTTGGCGCGCCCCTGGGACAGGCGCAGGTTGTACCGGTCGTTGCCCCGGCTGTCGGTGTGCCCCTCGATCCGCAGGTAGATCTTGGAGTGATCCTTGAGCACCTGGGCGACCTCGCCGAGCAGGGCGAAGGAGCGGCTGAGGATCCGCGAGCGAGCGGTCGCGAAGAACACCTTCTGCTTGAGCTCGATCTTCGTCCTGGTCACCTTGACCAGCTTGTACTTCTTCAGGTCCGGGCAGCCGTCCTCGTCCTCGTCGCCGTCGTAGTCCTCGGGCCGATCGGGGCACTTGTCCTTCAGGTCGACGATCCGATCGCCGTCGTTATCGTCATCGGGGCAGCCATCGTCGTCGCGGTAGCCATCGAGGTCTTCCGGCTGCTCTGGGCAACGGTCGAGACGGTCGGCCACGCCATCGTTGTCGTTGTCCGGATCGGGGCAGCCGTCCGCGTCGTGGTGGTTGTCCTTGTCCTCGGGGACGTTCGGGCACTGGTCCTCGCTGTCGGCGATGCCGTCCTGATCATTGTCCGGATCGGGGCAACAGTCGTCGTCCTCGAAGCCGTCACGGTCCTCGGGCTGGTTCGGGCATTGGTCCACCTTGTCGAGGCAGCCGTCACCGTCCGCGTCGAGCTTCGGTAGGCACTTCTCCGGAGGTGACTTGTCGTAGGCCTCCTGGGCATTGCGATGGGCGATCACGATATGCCGCTTGGCCGGAATCAGGTTGCCCAGGGCCAGCTCGTCGCGAGTGCGCCGCAGGTTGGCCTCGGCCAACGCCAGCTGCTTCGGCGCGCAGTTGTAGGCCCCGTTGTCGCGGGCCTGCTTGACCTTGGCACCCACCGCGTCGGCACGCCCTCGAACCTGCTGGCCGGCGCAGCTCAACGCGACAACGGCGAGCAACGCAAGACCGATGCGTCCACTATTCGTCGAAAACGCGCGCAAGAGGTTTTGCCCCTCTCCGAGGTTGCGCAGGGGGTTGGCTCAGTCCGCCCCGCCGGATTTCCGTTCGGTGCCACCGCTGGCAGCGCCCTCGCGGGCCCGTTGCCGGGCGACACGGGAAGCCGCCCGACCCATCTTCGCCGCCCGCTGGCCGTAGTCCACCGCCAGCTCCCAGTCAGCCTCGCCCGCCTTCTCGCGAGCCATCCGCAGGTAGGTGGTGGCCGACCAGTATTCGAAGGGCGCTCGCTTCTCGGCATCCTCTGCCTTGGCCTCGGCCAGGGCCCTCGATGCCTTGTTCGTCACCGTGTAGATGTAGCTCGCCGGACCGCAGGCCGCGGCCGCGAAAACAAGCAGCAAGCAGGTGGCAACCAATGGTCGAAGCGATCCTGCTGTAGGCCGTCGGCTCATGATGCCGGAAGCTAACAGGAATGCGCGGCCGCAGTCAAGAACAGGAGGGATTACAGAGCCTTCTCCAGGACAACCCCTACTGCTCGGGGTCGCACGCCAGCAGGCCCTGGAGGTTGGGATTCGTCGCCAGCATCTCCGGTGCAGCTGCCGGCACGGTAGCCTCGGTGGACAGACCGTCATTCGGCGGCAGGGCCTCGCCCGGCCCGACGCCGCGAGGCACCCCGAATGGCGGGGCGAGCGAGAGATAGACCGCCAGGAGCTTGCGACGGGAAGCCGACGCGGGAAACTGGTCTCGCACGCGGTGGTAGGCCCGAGCCGCGATGGCCTTTCGACGCGGTGCCTCACCGAGCAACTCGCAGGCCACTCGCGCGAGATCACTCGCGTCACCAGGCGCGAAGGCGGCGATCTCCTCACGAAGGTCGAACAGGCGACGGATCTCCGGATGTCGCGGAGCGACCACTGGCTTTCTGCACGCCGCATGCTCGAGGAGCTTGTACGGGCAGGGGCCGAGCGCTGGCATCGCTGGGACTAGGCCCAGGGTTGCCATCGCCAGCAAGCGTCCGAGGTCGCCGTGATCCACCGCGCCGAAGAACTCGATCCGGTCCCGCACGCCAAGGTCCTCGGCCAGCGCCGAGATCTCCTCGGCGTACGCGGGCGGTCCGCCCCCGACGATCCAAACCACGACCCGATGTAGCTCGAGGATCTTCGGCAGGGCGCCGACGAGCACCCGCAGGCCGCTGCCGCGGGCGACGGCGCCGTGGTAGACCAGCCGCGGGACGCGCGGCATCGGCAGCTGGTCCCAGTCGAAACGGTCGATGTTCACGCCGGGCTCCACCACCTGGACCCGGGCCTTGCGGCAGCGCTCGGCGACCTCGTTCTTGAGGCCTTCGGACCGGGTGAGCACCAGATCCGCCCGCTCGAGGCAGAACCGCTCGTCGACCGCAGCAGGGCTGGCAGGGCCCGGAACCAGGCTTCCGACCTCGTACACCAGCGTGGCATCGACGCCTTCCGCCTCGCAGACCGCCAGGCCCCCGTGCCGGTCCCGGATGTGGATCACATCGTAGTCGCAGCCTTGAAGCTGCCGGCGGACCGCCCGGCGGAAGGCGTCGACCCATCCCTCGGGATCTTTCAGGTCGCAGACGCTGCTGATCGGCTCGTC
>JAUVBO010000005.1 GCA_030591195.1 Pseudomonadota bacterium | reverse complement strand
GCGCTGGCCAGGCGCTTGCTGTCGGGCGAGAAGGCGACGTCGAAGACCCAGCTTCCGTGGCCCTCGAGCACCCGCAGCTTCTTGCCCGTGTCGGCGGCCCAGATGATCGCAGACCGGTCGTCGCTGCCCGTGGCGATCAGCTTGCCGTCGGGCGAGAAGGCCACACCGTTGACGTCATCGCCGTGGCTGCCGAGGCGCATCATCCGGCGACCGCTCTCGACCTCCCAGATCTCGACGCTGTCGTCCTTGCTCGCCGACGCCACGCGGCGCCCGTCGGGGGAGAAGGCCACGCTGTAGATCCAGTCGGTGTGACCGTCGAGGACCAGCAGCCGCCTGCCGCTGGAGATCTGCCAGATGAAGACCTTCTTGTCGTCGGCGCCCGAGGCGAGCAGCTCGCCACCGGGCGAGATCGCCAGGGCCCGGACCCAGTCGCGGTGCCCGGCGAGCTCGCGCAGCGGCCGCCCGCTGGCGCTCCAGACCAGCACCCGCTGGTCATCCCCTGCCGTGGCGATCAGGTTCCCCTGGCGCGAAAAGACCACCGCGTTGACGTCCCCCTCGTGCCCACGAAGCTCGCTGCGCGGCCGGCCGCTCCTGGCGTCCCAGAGGCGGATCGCGTTGTCGTGGCCCGAGGCGAGCAGCTCGCCCCCCTGGCTGACCGCGAGGCTGTTGACCCAGTTGCCGTGGCCCCGGCAGCGAAAGAGCTGCCGACCGTCGCCGGGGGAGAACGCTCGCACGGAGCCGTCTTTGCTCGCCGTGTACAGCCGCGTCCCGTCGGGCGAGAAGGCGACATCGAGGACGTAGTTGTCGTGGGCGTCGAGCTTGCGCACCAGCTTTCCACTGTCGAGCGACCAGAGCCGCGCGGCGCGGTCGTCGGCCCCCGAGGCCACCAGCTTGCCATCCGGCGAGAAGGCGACGGCGTTAACTTCCCCGCCGTGACCGTCGAAGTCACGGACCATCGCCCCGCTCGACGCGTCCCAGATCCGCACCCTCCGGTCCTTGCTCGCCGAGGCGACCAGCTTGCCGTCGGGGGAGAAGGCGACGCCATAGACCCAGGTCGCATGGGCCTCGATCTTGCGCACCTCCACCGCGGCCGCGACGTTCCACAGCCGGACCGAGCCGTCGTCGGCGGCCGAGGCGAGCAGCTTGCCGTCGGGGGAGAAGGCGACGTCGTTGACGTCGTCGACGTGACCCCGCAGGGTCAGCCCCGCAGCACCGCTGGCGACGCTCCACAAGCGAATGGTGTTGTCGTCGGCGGCCGAGGCGACCAGCTTGCCGTCGGGCGAGAAGGCGACGTCGTTGACGTCGTCCTCGTGGCCGGTGAGCTGCTTCAGCCGCTTGCCCGATGGCAGCTCCCAGAGCATCACCAGGCCGTCGTCCCCACCCGAGGCGAGCCGCCGACCGTCCGGCGAGATGGCGACACCGTTGACGTCATCGAGGTGCCGCAGCCGGATCGTGCCGAGCCGCTGCCGAACCCCCCGGGGCAGCGGATCGCCAAGGGCGTCCTTGACCGGCAGCTTCGCGCCAGCCCCCCCCCCCGTCGCCTTCTGGGACCTCGGGCCGGTGGGGCAGCCCGCCGCGAAGATCAACAGCAGCAGGGACGGCGAGAGGTTTCTGGTCGGCGTGTGCATCCCCACGTAAGATGCCATGTTATCGGTCCCGCTACGAAGCTGAATCACCACAAGCCGAGGAGATCCGATGAGGGCCGTCGTCATCGAGGGCGCCTTTGGACTGGCCCAGCTGCAGGTCGTCCACCGGCCGGAGCCGCGCTGTGGCCCCGGTCAGGCGCTGCTCCGGATGAAGGCCGCGTCGCTCAACTACCGCGATCTGCTCACCGTGCTCGGCCACTACAACCCCAAGCAGCCGCTCCCGCTGATCCCCTGTTCCGACGGCGCGGGCGAGGTGGTCGCGGTGGGCGCGGGGGTCGATCGCGTCGCCGTCGGCGACCTGGTCGCGCCGATCTTCTGCCAGGGCTGGATCAGCGGCCCACCGACCCGGGCCCGGCTGCGCAACACGGTTGGGGGGCCCCTCGACGGGACCCTGGCCGAGCTGATGGTGGTCGACGCTGAGGGCCTGGTGCACCTGCCAGAACACCTCGACCCCACCGAGGGCGCCTGCCTTCCCTGCGCGGCCGTCACCGCCTGGTCGGCGCTGGTCAAGGAGGGCGAGGTCAAGGCCGGCGATACGGTGTTGGTCCAGGGTAGCGGCGGTGTGTCGCTCTTCGCCCTGCAGCTGGCCAAGGCGCTCGGCGCCCGGGTGATCGCCACCTCGAGCAGCGCCGAGAAGCTCGCCCGGCTCGAGGCCATGGGCGCCGACGCGCTGATCAACTACCGCGAACAGCCGCAATGGGGACCGCTGGCGCGCAAGCTGGCGGGTGGTGAGGGCATCGACCACGTGGTCGAGGTCGGCGGGGCCCAGACGCTCGAGCAGACCCTGCGGGCCGTGCGGGTGGGCGGTCGCGTGAGCCTGATCGGGGTGCTATCCGGAGCGGCGGCCCGGCTCAACCTCGTGCCGATCCTGATGCAGCAGGTGCGGCTCCAGGGCATCCTCGTCGGCTGCCGGGACGATTTCGAGCAAATGAATCGAACCCTCGCTGCCCACCGCATCCGGCCGGTGCTCGACGAGCAGCCATTCGGGCTCGACCAGACCCGACCGGCCTTCGAGCGAATGCAAAATGGCAAGCACTTCGGCAAAATCACTATCAAATTCGACTGAGGCTCCCCTTTCCCCTTTGGTCTGGAAGGTCGGGCGAAGATCTGCGTATATTCGCTCCGGAGCTGGTGTAATGAAAAGGAGCATAACCTTGAGAACTGCAATCTTCTTACCGGCAATATTCATCCTGGTCACGCTGCCGTTCGCCGGCTGCTCTGACAGCGGCAGTGACGCCGCTGACGGGGGAGGCACCGAGGACGGAGCGACCTCCGACACCACCACGACGACGCCTGACACGACCGCACCCGACCCCGACATCGGCATCTCGCTGCCCGACATCGGCCTGCCGCCGGACCAGGGCATACAACAGGACCTGATCGTCTTCGCCGACACAGCCCCGCCAGCCGACACGGCCCCGCCACCCGACACGACCCCGTTGCCCGACATCACCTTGCCCATGCCTGACGTACAGCTTCCCGACGGGCCAGTGGTCGACGCCCCGCGTCCGGACGGCCCGGTGATCGCGCCGGACGTGATCCTCATCGGCGACGCCCCGACCACCGACGCGGTGCTGCCAGCGACCTGCGGCGAGGCCATCGGCCAGACCTGCACCGAAACAGGCGGCGAGTGCGGCCCGGCGGCGGCCTGCCTGCTGACCTCGGAGCAGGGCGGCGTGTGCACCTGCCCGTGCGTGGCCAACGACCCGGCTAATGCCTGCCCCGACCCGACCACCCAGGCCTGCGGCCTGGTGACCTTCACCGACGGCACCTCCCAGGGGTTCTGCTTCGCCACCTGCCAGCCGAAGCTCGGTGCCAACGACTGCGAGGCGCCGCTGGCCTGCTCGCCCCGCTCGGCGGCCTTCTCCGGCGCCATGGACGAGGCGGTCTGCCTCCTTGCGGGCTGCACCACCGACGACCAGTGCCCGGTGATCACCGCGACCGCCTGCGATACGCAGACCGGCGGCTGCGGGACCGACGAGACCTGCCTGGCGCTGACCTCCACCGGCACCGCCGGGATCTGCGCCAAGAGCGGCACCTGCGACACCGCCAGCGGCCTCTGTGGCGGCAAGCCGGCGACGATGTTCGACGCGGCGGCCAAGATCGGCGACACCTGCGCCTCGGACCTCGAGTGTGGCGAGTTCCAGACCTGCGAGACCGAGCTCGACCGCAAGCTGACCCTCGGCCAGAAGGACCACGGCTCGGTCTGCACCCAGGACGACGAGTGCTGCGGCGCCTGCAACACCACCGCCGGCACCTGCGAGGGGACCTGCGCGGTCCACGCGCGTAACGGCTACTGCCTCAGCAGCGGCTGCGTGTTCGCCACCGGCACCGACTACGCCGAGTTCGGCTGCGCCGCCGGCTCGACCTGCAACAGGCTGTTCGTCGGCGGCATCTGCATGAAGAGCTGCGACCTGGCCAACGCCGCCGACTGCCGGGGCAACGTCGGCGACCAGTACGGCGACTACGAGTGCCGGGCCTGGAACAACATCAACACCATGAGCGGCACGGCCCTGACCGACACCCCGGTCTGCGAGTTCGGCGACATGCTGCCCTGCAACTTCCTCGGCACCAACTACTCCTGCGCCGACCTGGGCGACCAGACCAACTCGACCCAGATGACCTGCCGGACCCTCGACGGGATGGTCACCACCGATCCGGCCGACCCGCGGGGCTTCTGCCTCGACAACACCTCCTCGGGCGCCCTGCCGACCAACCTGCTGCAGTTCGGCGACGTCTGCATCCTCGCCGCGCCCACCTGCGCGCCGGGTCTGACCTGCGTGCCGATGTCCGCCACCAATGGCTTCTGCACCGAGCCCTGCACCAACGCCGGACAGGCCTGCTCGGGCGCGCCGGCGGGCACCGGATCCTGGTGCATCTTGTCCTACCAGAGCACCAACTACTGCGCGTTCCTCTGCGAGGTGCCCACCGTGCCGCCGACGACCTATACCTGCCCGAGCACGATGGTCTGCTCGGCCACTGACAACCCGGTGGGCAGCGGCCAGTTCCCCTGCGGGGTCCCCTAGCCGGAACCGCTGGCATTGACAGGCCATTTCGGGGCGTGGTAGCAGTGACTGTCCGGTCACTTCAGCCATGCCGCGGCCCGTCATGGTCACGGCATCCTCGGCCGCGCTGCTATATTCTCGGCCGAGCGGGGAACGCTGGACGCCGACGGACCGCGATCACCTTTGACCTTCTACACCGTTGGAGGACCCTATGGACGCCAAGACCATGTTCGGAGACAAGCTGCCGAAGCTGATCGAGTCAGCGCCGGACAAAGCCAAGGAGCTCAACGCGATCTACCTCTTCAACGTCACCGGCGACGGCGGCGGCACCTGGACGGTGGACCTGAAGAACGACCCGCCCTCGTGCAAGGAGGGTGACGCGGGCAACGCCGAGTGCACCGTCGAGGTCAGCGACGAGGACTTCGCCGCGATGCTCAAGGATCCCCAGCTCGGCATGCAGCTCTACTTCCAGGGCAAGCTGAAGGTCAGCGGCGACCCGATGCTCGCCACCAAGCTCCAGCAGCTGTTCACCCTCGGCTAGTGCCAGCGCTGTGGCACCGCCTGCACCAGCCGCAGCTGCCCCCCTCGAAGGGGTCCGGGTCCTTGACCTCTCTCGCTTGATCCCTGGCCCCTACTGCACCCTGATCCTCGCCGAGCTCGGCGCCGAGGTGGTCAAGCTCGAGGACACTGGCGGCGGCGACTACTTCCGGATGATGCCCCCGCTGAAGGAGGGGCTCGGCGGCGCGTTCTACGCGCTCAACCGGGGCAAGCGCTCGATCGGCATCGACCTCAAGCGCCCCGAGGGCCGCGAGCTCCTGCTCCGGCTGCTGCCCGGCTATGACGTGGTGGTCGAGAGCTTCCGCCCCGGCGTGCTCGAGCGCCTCGACCTCCACTACGAGCGGCTGCGCGAAGTCCACCCTGAGGTGATCCTCTGCTCGATCAGCGGCTACGGGCAGGACGGGCCGCTGCGCCACCGGGCCGGCCACGACATCGACTACCTCGCCCTGGGTGGCGTGCTGGGCACCACCGGCGACCCGGACCAGCCGCCGGCAGTCCCGGGGGTCCAGATCGCCGACATCGCCGGCGGCGCGATGTGGGCCACGATCCAGATTCTCGCCGCCCTGCGATCGGGCCAGGGAGCCCACCTCGACGTCTCGATGACCGAGGGTGCGATGGCCCTGCTCGCCCCCTGGTTCGGCGAGCTCGCCTTCGGGGCAGAGCCGCTAAGACGCGGGGAGTCGATGCTCAACGGCGGCCGCGCCTGCTATCGCAGCTACCAGACCTCGGACGGACGTCACCTGGCGGTCGGCGCGCTCGAGCCGAAGTTCTGGGCCGCCCTCTGCGGGACCGTCGGCGAGCCCTGCGACATGAGCGATCCGGTGGCCCCGCCCGCCCGGCAGGCCGAGCTGAAGGAGACGATCGCGGGCCACCTCGCCGCGGCCGACCGCGACACCTGGTGCGAGCGCTTCGCCACCACCGACGCCTGCGTCGAGCCGGTGCTGGAGATGGAGGAGGTCAGGGACCACCCCCAGCACCGCCACCGTGGCGTGTTCTTCGATCTCGACGACCCCGAGCGTGGCACCCTGTCGCTGCTGCGCCTGCCCCTCTCCTCCGCTGCTCGAGCCACCAGCCCGGCGCCCCGGCGGGGCGAGCACACCGACGAGATCCTCGCCGCCGCTGGCCTCGACCAGGCCGAGATCTCTGCCCTGCGTGGCGACCGAATCATCGGCTAACACTCGCGCTATACTCTGCGAAGAGACACCGCACCCAGCAAGCACCCCGGGAGGGCAATCGATGCTCGCCACACTCCGCCCAATCGCCGCAGTCGCTACCATCGGTGCCCTGCTCCTCGCCTGCAGCGGCGACGAAGGAGAGGCAGACGCTGGCGTCTTCCCCGACACCTTCGGTGGCGACGACGCGACCAAGCCGCCACCCCCCGACACCGGCGGCCCCACCTGCCAGCTAGGGATGCCGAACACCTGCGCCTCTTGCACGGACGTCTGCCCGGGAAACGACGACCAGGCGACGCAGCGCACCTGCGAGGGACGAAGCTGCTCCGTCGCCTGCAAGGGCGAGCACTACGACGCCGACGGCAAGATCGAAAACGGCTGCGAGGCGGAGGACGACCTGCCGCTGCACGAGACCGCGGAGACCGCGGTGGACCTCGGTGAGGTCGATGACTGCGACGACTCGGGCGCCACGGTCAAGGGCCGGATCCCCTCCGACAGCCGCGACCACCTCGAGGATCCCGAGCAGCGTGACGAGGGCCGCCCAGACTTCTACACGTTGAAGATCGACGACACCTACTCCATCACCTGCGCCTTCGATCCCTACTTCCGCCTCGACGCCACGGCCCTGCCGCCGGAGGTGACCCTCGAGATCAAGGTCGTCTACACCTGCACCAACGACGAGACCAAGACCTTCACCGCCGAGGCGAGCGCCGTTGGCGGCAGCTCGGCCGAGATCGAGCTCGACGCCGACTGCCCGGGCATGACGGACGACGACGCCGGCACGGCGCTGATCGAGATCCAAAAGCGCGGCGCCGGCCACTCGAGCGCCGACTACGCCCTGCTCTACCACGGCTGATCCGCTGACTCAGCGCTTCTCGCTGCTGCCCGTCCCGAGCAGGCGGTTGATCGTCGTGCGGATCGCCGACTCCTGCCGGGCCATCGGCACCACCATCGGCAAGGAGATCGTCAGGCTGCTGCCCGCGCCGGGCTCGGAGACGGCGTTGATGCTGCCGCCGTGCTCGAGGATGATCTTCTTGACGATCGCCAGGCCGAGGCCCGTGCCGCGCTCCTTGGTGGTGAAGTAGGGGTCGAAGACGTGGGCCAGCACGTCGGCGGGCATCCCCGGGCCGCTGTCGGTGACCGTCAGCGCGAGATGGCGGCGTAGGGGCTCGCGCCGGGCCGAGATCGTCACCTCGAGCTGCTCCGCGTGATCGGCGTCCTCGGCTGCCTGCACGGCGTTCTCGACCAGGTTGAACAGCACGTGCTTGATCAGCATCCGGTCGACGAACACCTCGCAGGGGCCCTGCATTGGCTCCCAGTCGAGGCGCCCGAGCCGCTCGGTCAGCTCCACGTGGCTCTTGAGGAAGTCGTCGACCAGCGTGTTGATCGCCACCGGCTCGGGCCGCACGTTCGGCAGCCGCGCAAAGGACGAGAACGCCTGCACCAGCCGGCGCAGCCCCCCGACCTCCTCGGTGATGATGTCGCGGGCGTCGTCGAGCATCCGGCTGAACTTCTCGTCGCCCCCGGGGTACTTCTGATGCAGCTGCTGCACGGCGAGCTGGATCGGCGTCAGCGGGTTCTTGATCTCGTGGGCCAGACGCCGGGCGATCTCCTGCCAGGCACCGATCTTCTCGAGGTAGCCGATCCGCTCGCGGCTCTCGCGCAGCTCACCGACCATCTCGTTGAACGAGGAGGCGAGCTCGCTCAGCTCGTCGCGTCCCTTGACCTCGACCCGAGTCTCGAGGTCGCCCCCGGCGACCTCGCGGATGGCGCGGACCAGCACGGTCACCTTACGGGTCGTGCGCCGGGCGATGAAGATCCCCACCCCGGTGGCCACCAGCAGCACCGCGCCGAAGATGATCAGGAAGACCACCCGATAGTAGGAGGCGAGATCGCTGCGGAGGCTGGTGATCTCCAGCGCCGTGCGCTGGGCGCGCCCGAGCGCCTGGAAGTCGTCGAACGGTTGCTGCGAGGTAAAGAATGTCAGCTCGAGCCTGGCGCCGCTATCCGTCGCGAGCGGCCGTGAGAGCCGCAGCTGGCGCCAGCGTCCGGCTGCCGACGCTGCAGCGCCGGTCCGCTCGATCGTCCGGCCGCCCGCCGACCCCGCGGCCTGTGACGCACCGCGCCCGGTCGCCGCAGGCGACCCTGGCGCGTCCTGCGTCGTGGAGGCCGCATTGAACGTCACCACGGCCTTGCCGAGCCCTGCCTCGGTGGCCACCAGGCGCGACAGCCGCCGCCCGAGGCGAGGCATGTCGGCCACGCGCGCCGCGGCGATCAACTCGGGGTCGCGGGCGAGCAGCCTCGCCCGCACCTCGAAGGTCCGCTTGCGGCTGGCGAACAGCGCCCGGTACGCCGAGGCGGCCCGAGCCAGCGGATCGGCAAGGCGGCGGGTTTGCCCCTCGGCGACGCTCTCCGAGACCCGGATCACCTGATCGACCAGCACCACCGACGCGCCGAGCGGGATCACCGCGATCAGCAGCAGCGCGGCGACGATCTTGATCTCGAACCGGCTCATCGCCTGCCTCTGCTCACCGCGGGCGATAGAACGGCTGCGAGCGAACCTTGAAGGTCCGCTGCGCGCGCCGGATCTTGTCGTTGACGAAGATGCTGACGAAGGAGCCGAAGAAGCTCTCCTCCCCGCGTCGGTGGGGCGACAGGGCCGGCCGTCGCAGCCAGCGCCGAACCTGGGCCAGCACCTCGGGAGACATCGGGTTGACCTCGACGATCGCGGCGACGAAGTAGAAACGATCCGGGTCGATCCGCTCGATGCCGACGAGGGGGAAGCGCCAGAAGCTCGTCAGCCGATCGACGACGTCCTTCTCCCGCCGCAGCCGGCGCACGCGCCGCCCTTGGGGACCATCGATCCGCAGCAGGTAGCGCTCCTCCCACAGATCGTAGACCGCCCGCAGGGTGCGGCCGGTGACCACCAGCGGCTGCTTGCCGCGGCGGTCGAAGAGGTAGACCCGCATCACCACGGTGGTGGCGAAGCCGCTGCGCAGGCGACGCCGTAGCCGCTCGTCGAACATCTCGCGGAAGCCGCCGGAGATCGTCAGCTTGCCGGCCCGCTCCTCGAAGCGCAGCCGCTTGAGCACCAGCTCGCCGCGGGCCGACGCCGAGCGCCCGCCGAGCAGCAGCAGGAGCCCGCCGAGCAGCGCCAGAACGCCGACCCGGGCCGTCGCCCTAGAACGGGATCCGACCAAGGGCGTTCCCCAGCGACAAGCGGAAGATGCCAACGCGGGTGTCGAGGCGCAGCCCCGCGTTGATCGTCAGGTCGATCGGGATCGACTCTTTGAGCGGGCGATCGCGCAGACGGAGATTCGTCTTGGAGGTGAGGAAGAGCACCCCGACGTTGAGGAAGAAGTCGCCGGAGTAGATGTTCGAGCCGCCCCGGAACCAGGGCACGATGTACTCCACCGCTGCCCGCAGGGCGAACTCCTCGTAGCGCTTGGAGTCGATGGCGGTGCCGAAGAAGTCCCGCGAGGGCAAGGTCGAGAAGTTCAGCCCGAGGGCACGGCTCGGCACCAGCTCGTTGAGGTCGCCGATGAAGAACTTCTCGAAGAACGGCGCCTCGCCGAAGACCACCCCGCCGAAGAACTGGGGCGAGATGATGTGCCCCCAGCGCAGGGGGATGAAGTGACGATAGGAGGCGGTCATCTTGATGTAGTCGTAGGTCGACCCGAGCAGCAGGGTGGAGGTCTCGCCGGTGAGGGTCAGCAGCCCGCCGCGCTCGGGGCTCACCGGATCCGAGCGCGTGTCACGCTGGAGCACGATGCCGATCACCGACAGCCGACCGGCACCGCGCTGGATGCCGAACTCGATCGGCTCGACGCCTCCGTTCTCGATCTGCCGCACGGCGCCCGCCGGGACGTCGGACTCGATCGCCTCGCCGCGGTACTCCAGCTGCAGCCGGGTGTAGCGGGCGAGATCGAACCCCGCGGCCGCCGTGCCGCCGATGCGCCGGTAGCGGATCGCGAGGAAGTCGCCGGGCGTCGAGCTCTGCTCCGGTCCCTTCTGCCGGTAGAACTCGCTGCCGTCGAGGTAGACGAAGCTGGCGCTGAGCTCGAGCCGGCGGCTGCCGATCGGCGGCGCCGAGAGGCGCAGCCAGTAGGCTTGCTGCAGCGAGCCACGCTCGACGTCCGGATCGGCGCCGAGGACGAAGGCGCCCTGCAGCCCGATGCCGCGGCCGAGCAGGTTCTTCTCGGCCAGACCGACGCCGCCCCAGGCGTCGGTCGCCTCGCTGACGCCGAAGAAGACGTCGGTCAGCTGGATCGTGCCGCGCTCGACCACCTCGACCACCAGCACCACGCCGCCGCGACGCTTGCCGCGCTTGAGCCGCAGGCGAACCTCGGAGAAGAAGCCAAAGGAAAGCAGCCGGTATCGCGACCGCTCGAAGGCCGGATCGTCGATCGACAAGGCCATGCCCGGCACGACCTTCAGCGCGCCGCGGATCAGCTCGGCGTCGGTCTTGTCGTTGCCCCGAACCTCGATCGCCTCCAGGACGTAGCGCGGCGCGAGCTCGTCCCCGTGGTGGTCGGGGGCCGCGATCGCCAACGCCGGGGTCAGCGCCATCGCCAGCAGCCACCAGCGCGTCTTTGGTAGCGAATTCACCGTACAAGAGCCTGCCACCGGCGGCGAAAAAAATAAACACCGGCGGCGCTGGCCGATCGCCCCTTCGCCACTGCAACATTGTCTATTGGCCGGGTGCGTGATAACTGGCAGACAGGAGCGGATGATGCGGGAATACTGGCTCTCCTCCCAGAGGCGTGGTGTGGCGGCGGTGCTCGGGCTCTCCTTCTTGTTCGCAGCTGGCTGCGTCGACATGCGAGCCTTCGAGGGCCGATGGACCGGCTCGATCGTCGCCGAGGCGGCGGTGCGGCAGGGCTTCAGCGAGGATGCCCGGGTCGAGCTGCTCGAGCTGAGCAACGTCAGGCTCCAGGGGCTGACCGCCCAGCTGACCACCAGCGACGGCAAGTTCGACCGGACGACGCTGAGCCGGATCACCAAGGCGGCGGGCGACGCGCTGGCGAGCCTATCCTTCGATGGCGACCCGCTGCGGAGCTACCTGTTGTTCGCCAAGCCCGCGGACGCCGACCAGGCAGCGCTGATGGTGCTGTCGATGTTCGGCGACGAGCACATCGAGCTGCGGGTGATTAGCGGCAACGAGCTGTTCGGCGTCTTCTACCTGCGGCCGGTGGACGAGCCGTGAGCAAGGTGATCTACGTCGAGGACAACCCAGACAGCGTGGCGCTGATGCGGTTGATCCTCGAGTCGGACGGCGAGACCGAGATGCTCTCGGCGCCGGACGGCCTGGCCGGGCTCGAGCTTGTCCGAGATCAGCTGCCGGATCTGGTGCTCGTCGACCTCGACCTGCCGCGGCTCGACGGCATCGAGCTGGCCCGGCGCCTTCGCGCCGACTCGACGACGGCCGACACGCCGATCATCGCCGTCAGCGCCCACGTCATGCGCGACGAGAGCCGGAGGTGCATCGACGCCGGCTGCGTGGCATTCATCGCAAAACCGTTCGATATCGAGCACCTGAAGCAAACCGTTCGGCGGTTCCTCGACGCCACCTAGAGAGCTGAACGGGTTCAGTCCCCGCGCCGCGGCGGGCGGGTGCCGATCGGCGCACGGACCGCGCCGCGGACGAAGACAAACGAGTCCTCGTTCGCCCGGTCCTCCTCGATCAGCTGGGCGAGCATGAAGTGGGCCGCGCGCGACAGGCGCGCCTCGAAGCGCCCCTGCTTGACCCGGCAGTAGAGCGCCTCACTCTCGGGGTCGACGACCAAGCTCTCCGGGTCGAGGGGCTCCTCCGTCTCGTCGCTCAGCAGCAGCACCACCGGCGCGTGATCATCGGTGCCAGCCAGGGGCTGGAGGGTCCGGACGGTGTAGGGCGCGTCGTCGACCTCGACGTAGGCGTAGCGATCCTCGCCGAGCCGGAGGATGAAGCGCCCGTCGTCGAGGCGATCGAGCCAGCGGTGAAGCGCCCGGGCTAGTCGCCGGTGCTCGACGCGCTGGCCGAGGTGCCACCAGCGCCCCTCGCGGTCGAGGCGCAGCCCGGTCTGCCGCTTCCGCTCGATCAGCGCCGCGCGCTCGGCGTCATCGAGGGCGTCGCCAGCAGCGGCGGTCGGCGGCCCGGGGGCCGCGGCCGGCGTCGGCTCGAGCCCGGCCGGGGTGGGCGGAGGCGGCGTCGCCGGACGACGGATGTCGGGCGGCCTGAGGTAGGTCGGCACCGCCAATGCGAGGTCGTCGAACCCCTCGCCAGCGGCGATCCGCTGGCGGGCGAACGCGGCCAGGTGGCGGGCCTGCACCTGGTGACAGCCCTCGTCGGCCAGCGTCAGCCCGGAGAGCGCCGGCTCCTCGCGGTAGCGCAGGGCGCCATCGCCGGCGACCACCACCGCCTCGCCGCGCGCCTCGCGCCCGTCGAGCCACCCGCCGAGCTGATCCCGCCGCAGCACCACCTCCTCGCCGGCCGGCTCCCGGCCGCGAAAGAGCCCGCAAAAGAACTCGTCGCGACGGGCATCGAGCACCACGGCGATCTGGGCCCTGGCGCCGTGGCGCGCCGCCGCCGCGCCCGCGACGCCGACCATCGTCGGCGCACAGCAGAGCGGCTTGCCGGCAGCGAAGCAGAGGCCCTTGACCGTAGCCAGGCCGATGCGCAGGCCGGTGAACGAGCCCGGCCCGCGGCCGCAGACCAGCGCGTCGAGATCAGCGAGCGTGATCCCCGCCAGCTCCAGCGCTCCGGCGATCAAATCGATCAGCCCCTCGCTGTGGGTCGTCACCTCCGCGGCGGCCTCGGCCACCACTGCCTCGCCGACGCTGACCGCCACCGTGGCACGCGCGGTGGCCGTGTCCACCGCGAGCAGGCGAAGCGCCGGGTAGGTATCGTTGGCGGAGGGGGTCACTAGAACCAGTAGCGTACGATGTCGTTCTTGAAGGCGAAGACCATCAGCGAGACGAGCAGGAAGAGCCCGACGTAGGAGGCGACCTCTCGCGCCCGCAAGCTCAGCGGCCGGCGCTTGATCGCCTCGACGGTGAAGAACATGATGTGCCCGCCGTCGAGGATCGGGATCGGCAACAGGTTGAGGATCCCGAGGTTGATGCTGATCAGCGCCATCATCGAGAGGAAGTGGTCCCAGCCCTTGCGCGCCGCCACCCCGGCGGTGTGAAAGAGCATCACCGGGCCACCGATCGTGTCTCGCGGGATCGCGCCGCGGAAGATCTGCACGAAGGCGATGGCGATCACCCCGACGATCTCGCCGGTGCGGCGCACCGCCTCGGTGACCGCGTAGGTGAAGCGCCCCTCGATCGGCACCGGCTCGGCGAAGCGCCGCAGCAGCCGGTTCTGGGCGCCAAAGACGTAGCGCTCCTGCTCGGCACGGTACTCGTCGAGGTAGGTCACGCGCGCGAGCTTGAAGCGACCGGTGCGGCGCTTGCCGCCGTAGGGGATCCACGACAGGGTGTGCTCGGCGTCGAGCTGGGCCTGCAGCGTCATCTGGATCACTTCCCAGTGATCGAGCGGCTTGCCGTTGAGGTGAGTCACCCGGTCGCCCGCGCGCATGCCCATCTTCGCCGCCGGGCTCCCCTCCTCGACCTCGGTGACGAAGAACTCGGCCGAGTGGATGCCGGTCTCGTAGACCCGCCTGCCGTCCACCATTCGCGCCTCCGGGGTGACGCTCTTGCGATGGGGAATCAGCAGGTGCAAGTCGGCGAAGCTGCTCGCCGACTCGCTCGGGCGGAAGAAGTCGATCCAGACCGCCTTGCCGCGGCTGCGGTGGAGCACGCGCTCGAGCTCGGCGAATCGCCGCACCGGGCGGCCGTCGACCGAGCTCACGAGATCCCCCGTCTGCAGGCCTGCTTGGCCCGCGGGCGAGTCGGGCGCGGAGATACCGATCTGAACCCGCTCGAAGTAGTTGGCGATGCCGATCCGCCCCTCGAACTGCTTGAGGCCGAGCCGGTTGCGCTGGGGGTGCTTCTCGGGGACGATGTGACGATCGAAGGTCTTGCCGTCGCGCATGATGGTGAAGCGCAACGACTCGCCCGGATGATCCGACACCGTCCGCTGCATGTCCTCCCAGTAGCGGACGCGGTCGCCGTCGATCGCCACGATCCGGTCACCGGGCTGGAGGCCGGCCTCGGCCGCGGGCTTACCGGCAAAGACTTTGCCCATCACCGATGGTGGCAGCTCGGCCTGGGCCGCGTAGAAAAAGAAGTAGATCACCGTCGGGAAGATCAGGTTAAACGCCGGGCCGGCGAAGACGATGATGTAGCGCTGCCAGAGCGGCTTGTGGTTGAAGGAGCGGCTCTGGTCCTCGACACGAATCTCGTCGTTGGGATCATCGCCGAACATCTTGACGTAGCCGCCGAGAGGCAACCAGGCGATGACGTACTCGGTTTCGCCCCGGCGGAAGCCGAGCGCCCGCGGCCCGAACCCGAGGACGAACTTGAGCACCTTGACCTTGAACAGCTTGGCAAAGAGGAAGTGGCCCAGCTCGTGGACGAAGATCAGGACGCCGATGAGGAGGATGAAGTAAAGAAAAGTCATCGCTGAGCGGTACCAGTCTAGCCCGTCTGCTCGCCGGACAACAGCTGCCGCGACCGCGGCCCCTCACATACTACGCGCCGGCGGGCCGATCGTCTCAGGGCCGCCCCGGTGAGCTGGATGAAGACGTCGTCTGGCGAAGGGCGAAATACACCCCCTTGACGGCGATGCCGATCAGATCGCTCGAGATCGAGCCCTCGAGAACCAGCTTGTCCTGCCCCTTGGACATCCACAGGGCCAGCGGCACGTCCCGCCCAGCGGGCGGCAGCAGCTGGTTGACGGCGGTCTTGAGCCGCGCCGGGACCGGGGTGAGCTGATCGACGACGCGCATCGTCTGCTCGAGCAGCGAGGCCAGCGGCGCGTGCAAGACCATCGAGACCGGCCGCTGGCCCACCAGCGCCGCGATGGTCTTCTCCGTCCCGGAGGTCCGCTTGCCCTCGGCCACGGCGAGCATCGCGCTGAGCCGCTTGGCATAGTCCCGGCCAGCGGTCATCAGGCAAACCTTTTCGCCGCTGGCGGTGGTCGTGCCGACCAGCGCCACCGTGCCCCGCGCCCCGAAGAGCGTCCGCAGCCCGCGCTTGATCCGCTTCAGCTTGGCCCGCGCCTCGGGGACCGAGGCCGAGAAGAGCTGCCGAGCGGAGCGCTTGTTGATCCGCGGCCAGCGAATGCTCAGCTGGATCAGATCGCCGCGGACCGCGCCGTGGCGGAAGGCGCCGCGCCGGACCCGGGTGGTCAGGCCGGCCCCCGACAGGCCCTTGTTCGCCCGCGAGGCGGCGAGCTTCAGCAGCCGGTCGAGGTCCTTGGCTATGGTCTCGAGGGCGGCGACCGAGGCGCGCTGCACCGCCTGCGGGTCCTTGGCCTGGTAGACCCCACCGAGGCCGATGCCGCCGTCAGCGGTGGCCCAGATCGCAGACGCGCCCACGCCGGTGGCCTGATCGACAACCGCCTCCAGCGCCTTGCGCCAGCGCTCGGGGTACTGCTTCAGATCCGCGCCGATCTTGCTCGGCAGCAGCGCCAGCAGCCCCTGGAGCGCCTCGAAGGCCTCCTTCGAGGCCTGGAGCTGGGCCGCCGGCGTGCTCCGGGCGAGCATCACCAAGGCGCTGTCCGCCGGCAGGTACTCCGCCCCCCAGGCCGGCCCGCTGCCGAGCTTCGCCAGGTAGTCGGCGAAGGCGCCGGCAGGCTTACCCAGCGCCTCGGCCCGGATCCGGATCTGCTTCGGCTCCAGGCCGATCGACAGCTCCACCGAGCTGAGGCTGCGCAGCAAGGCCAGGGTCTTGTCCGGCGACCGCCTCGCCCGCCGGCCGATGCTGAGGCCGAGGTAGCCGCGGCGGCTCATGCGACGCACCGCGCGCTCGATCTCCTTGGCGTAGCGCTGGTTGACCCGCTCGGCGTTCACCCGCGCCCAGATCCCGCGCGCCGGGGCCGCGTCGAGGTGGGACCGCAGCAGGCGCGTCGCGCCGGCGAGCAGCTTGGCCGAGCCGGTGATCATCGCGTGGCCCTTGTCGAAGCGCAGGTGTACCTGGCGCGGCGGCTCGCCGAACCGATGGTCGTTCCAGGCGGTCGTCTCGTGGTGGCGCTGCGACCGCGCCAGGCCATCGACCAGCGCCTGCGGGTCGAGCACCGGCAGGGCGAGGATCAGCGGCCCGAGCCCACGGTCGCCATAGACCCGCGGGTCCATCACCGCCAGGGCCGCCGGGCGCGAGGCATCCACCGCCCGGTCGAGATCGCCCATCTGGGCCAGCCGACTCAGCAGCGCTTCCTTGAGCCGCTGGGGCTGGACCATCTGGTCGAAGGGAGCGGGCAGCTGGCCAGCGACGTAGGCCGATCCCGCCTGGAGCAGCGAGTCGAGGCTGCTCGCCCGCACCACCACCAGCAGGTCCTGCGACAGATCGGCCGTCGGCGCCACGGCCGGCGAGCCAGTGACTCGCTGGCCATCGCCGCCGGGACGCGGGTCGGCACCGGCGGGCGCCTTGGGAGACGCGGGCTTGGCGCCCCGGGGACCGGGACAACCGGCTGCCGCCGTGACCGCGATCACCAACGACGCCGCCACCAGCCACCTGCGCCGTCCTCCTCGAGGTTCCAGGTTGTCGCACTGTGATCGCATGGTCCTCCCCCGTCTGGCGTTCCTATCACAGCCGCAGGGGGATCATCCACCCCGCGCGGGGCTCGTGGTATCGTTTGGTCGTGGCAGACAAACTTGAGCATGCCGAGGCCGAGGCCCTGGTCAACGAGCTCCAGCGCAAGCTCGACCGGCTGCGCGTGCTCTACGAGCAGTACTTCCTCGGCATCAGCAAGCGCGAGCCCACGGTTCCGCTCAAGGACGTGGTCCGCTTGGTCCACCTGTTCGACCAGCAGAAGATCCGCAACACCGGCCTCCGATTCCGGCTACGGACGCTGATCCAGAAGTTCCAGGTCTACCGCACCTACTGGGCGCGCACCCTCCGGGCGATCGACGCCGGGACCTACAAGCGCGACGTCGCGCGGGTCAAGCGTAAGTACGCCCGGCAGGGCGTGGAGATGCCGGAGCTGGGCAAGCTGCGCACCGCCACCGACGTCGAGAAGGCGATGAAGGCCGCCGCCGTCGACGCGAAGGAAAAAAAGCGGGTCCTTCCGGGCAAGCTGAAGAAGCGCCT
>JAUVBO010000007.1 GCA_030591195.1 Pseudomonadota bacterium | reverse complement strand
GTGTCCTTGGTGCAGCGGGTGCGCTCGCCGTGAAACGGCGCGTCGAAGGCGAGCATCGCGAAGCCCCTCTCGCCCAGCTTGTCGGCCAGATGCAGGCCCCGGACCTTGGCCCCGCCGATGCCGTGGAGGAAGACCGCCAGCGGCCAGCCTCCCGCTGGTGGGTTGCCCTGGGGCACCGTCAGGTAGAACGGGACCTGCCAAGGCTTGGCCCCGCTGGCGAGCTGGTCCGGCGGCAAGAACGCGCGGGTCGCCGGGTCGAGGGCCTTGATCGAGGTGTAGCGCCCGTCGGCGACCCAGCCGCCGAGGTGGGCCTTGGTGAACCCCGCCGGGTAGCCGTCGAGCTTGCTGTCGAAGGTGCCGGTGAGCTGGGGCTGGTTGGCGTCGGCGGCGGCGAGCGCCTGGTAGGGCAGCGCCCGCAGCCGGACCAGCGGCTCGGTGATCGACTGGGTGGTGAAGACCCAGGCTAGCGCGACCTCCTCACGCTTGGCGTCGATCAGCGCCAGCGCGTTGAAGAGCAGCTCGTAGGCCGACCGCAGCTGCTCGATCAGCCCCGCCGCGGCGTCGTCGAGCACGCTGACCTGGGACCTGCCGTCCTTGTCGACCAGCGGCTCGATCATCTTGATCAGCTGCATCACCGGCGAGGCGACGATCCGGTTGCCGTCGAGGTCGGCCAAGCCCCCGGCCGCCCGCTTGCTCTGCCCTGCGGTCGGCTTGGAGAGCAGCACCACCGCGTAGCGGGTCTGCTCCCGCAGCGGCGTTAGCGGCGTGATGACGATCGCCTTTTCCCCGGCGTGATAGCTGACCGAGAAGTCGACCTGCTCCAGCGGGTTGGCGGTGTTTACCAGCCGCACCGACTCGGCGTTGACCGTCTCCGGATCGAGCGGCGCCGAGAAGGTGGCCCAGACCGGCGAGCTGACCGAGAAGCCGTCGAGGGAGTTGAGGCCGAGCCGCAGGACGGCGTCGGCCGGACTCTCGCCCTCGGTCTTCGGGATGCAGACGTGGTCCTTCTTGCAGCCGTTGTCGGCGTCGTCAGACCGGGCGAGCAGCAGGTCGTTGGCCGGCCCGGGCAGCACCGGCGTGGCGGCGGTGGGGTCGAACAGCGCCTCGGTCATGCCGACAGTGGAGAAGCCCCAGGCGATGACCACGTCCTCCGGATCGTGGCCGGCGGCCTCGGCGAGGTCGAGCAGCCCGCGGTGAAAGCGCCGCAGCTGCTCGAGGGAGGTGGCGCTGTCGAGCACCGCCGCCTCGACCAGCTGGTCCAGCTCCTCGGCGCTCTTGTCGGCGTTGTCCGGGTTGGCCCGGGTCGCCTTTTCGACCTGGGACTCGAGCAGGGCCGAGTGGTTGTAGACGCACTGTTCGTCCTCGAGGATGCAGATGGGGTTCTTGCGCGTCACCAGCTCGAAGGTCGCGGCCCGGATGATCGGCCGGCTGGCGGCATCCGCGAGCTTGCTGCCGAGGGCCAGGAGCACGATCTGTCGGCCACGGGGCCAGAGCCCTCTCGGTGCAACGCTGATCCTGGCCACCGATGAGGCGGCGTCGAGGCTGTAGCTGAAGGTCAGCTCGTTGGCCTCGATCGCCTGCGCCCGGGACGGATCTGCCGGATCGACCACGAGGACGACCAGCGCCGCGGCGAGAGCCTCCGGCTTGGTCGACGACTCGGCGAGCGGGCCAGAGAAGCGCACCTCGGCCGCAGCCGTGAGCGGGAAGCCGTCGAGCCCGCGCAGGTAGCCGTCGAGCTCCGCCTGGGCCTTGGTCGCCCCCTTGGCCGTGGGGATCGCCAGCAACCCCGTTGACGAGTCGCGGACGAGATCAGTCGGCGTTGGCAAGATCGGCGCCGGATCACCGTCGGCGTCCACCGCGGTGGGGTCGAACAGCGCCTCGGTGCGCTCGCCCGGTGGCGGCTGCAGGATGAGCTCCTTGGCGCAGCCCGAGAGCGCCAGCAGCAGCGCGAGCGCGATCAGCGCCAACCTCACCCAGCCCTCGATGGGTCTGGTGATCATCGCCATCTCTCCGTCATCAGCAGCGGTGGGTCGCGCGGGTCCTGGTCCCGGCAACGAGCCAGATCTTACTCGCCTGTTCCCGATCGCGGAAATCGCATCGTAACCTTTTGGTTTTGCAGGGTTCGTCGCCATGACGCCGGTATTTACCGGAGGCCACCCGTGGGGTATGCTGCCGTTCCATGATGCTGCCCGAAACGATCACAGCCCAGCCCCAGCAGTCACCGGAGCGTCCCGAGCGTCCGGTGGCCGTCGTCGCCCTTGGCGGCCATGCCTTCATGCGCCACGACGAGGCGGGGACGATCGAGACCCACGAGAAGAACGCCGCCGAGATCTCGGCGGTGATGATGATGCTGGTCCAGCGCGACTACAACCTGGTGATCACCCACGGCAACGGTCCGCAGGTGGGCCAGCTGCTGCGCCAGGCCGACCTGACCCGCGACCGCATCCCACCGATGCCGCTCGACGTGATGGTCGCCCAGACCCAGGGCCAGCTGGGCTGCATCATGCAGCAGGCGCTGCTCAACCAGCTGCGCCGGCGTAACATCCAGCGCTACGTCGTGACGGTGATCACCCAGGTGGTGGTGGACAAGAACGACCCGGCCTTCGGCAACCCCACCAAGCCGGTGGGCCGCTTCCTCAAGCAGGAGGAGGCCGAGCGCTTCCGCGACGAGCTCAACTGGGACGTGATGGAGGACGCGGGCCGTGGCTGGCGCCGGGTGGTCCCCTCGCCGCGGCCGCGCCGGATCGTGCAGTGGCAGATGATCCGTGACTCGGCGGTCCAGGGCCACATCGTGATCGCCGCCGGCGGCGGCGGGATCCCGATGATCAAGACCGCTCAGGACGACTACAAGGGCGCCGAGGCGGTGATCGACAAGGACCTGACCTCGAGCGTGCTCGCCGCGAGCATCGGCGCCGAGCTGATGGTGATCCTCACCGACGTGCCCCAAGTCTACGTCAACTACAACAAGCCGGATCAGCAGGCCCTCGGCGCGGTGACGATGCAGGAGGCCGAGCGGCTGATCAGCGATGGACACTTCCCGACGGGCAGCATGGGCCCGAAGATCGAGGCGGTGCAGAGCTTCCTCAAGGCCGGCGGGCGCCGGGCGCTGATCACCAACTCCCAGACCCTCGAGGCAGCGCTCGAGGGCCGCGGCGGCACCCACTTCGTCGGCCGCCTCTGACTCCTCGTCCCTTCGCCGATCCGTCCGGAAGGATCAGCCCCGGAAATACTCGCCGAAGAGCTGCTCGCCCTTGTCGTTGAGCTGGTAGAAGTTCGAGCCTCCCTCGACATGGGCAACAGCGATCGAGATCGGCTTGCTGCGGCGGATGTAGCGCGCCACGTTCGGCGGCTCGAGGCTCACCGCCGAGCGCGACATCACCATCCGCGCGATGTCGGCCGGGCGCAGCGGCCCGAGGCCCTCGAGCTCGGCCACGCCGAGGGACCAGATGATCCGCGCCAGGTAGGTGCTCCCGTCGATGGCGTCGTCGACCTCGAGCGACCGCACATCCTTGGAGCGCTCCTTGTCACCCACCACCGGGCGCCGCTTGGAGGTCATCTTCGCCTTGGCCACCGGGGCCGTGGCCTGATCGTCGGCCGCGACGGGCTCTGACGCGGCCGCGGGCGGATCGGAGACAGTCGCGTCGGGCTCCGACGCGACCGCCGGCGGATCGGACTTCGCCACCACCGGCTGGGGAGCGGGCGTGAAGGCCGCGGGCGTCGGACCGTGCGGCGCAACCTCGCGAACCTTCCACTGGTCCGTCCCATTGCCCGGCTGCAACAGTGATGTCACCGAGGGCGGAACACCCACCGACTCGGCTATGTCAGCCACCACCCGCATGGTGGTCTTGACGCCGTCCTGCACCATACCCAACATGTCCTGCGCCCGTTTGAACATCGCGTACCTCCCGGTAATTCCTACGATTCAGCTCGCCACTACAAACGTTCCTACCCGCCGCCGCCACCCCATTGCCGGTTGCGTGACCTCGGGCTGAAACTGATCCAGAGGGTAGACGCTATTCAAGGCGTCGATGGCCGTCAAGTGGATCTCGCCCCCGTGGCTCCATGAGCATGATTTTCTTAATTTTTTTCGGATGCCCGACCGGCTACCCCTGGGGGCCTGGGGCAAGGCGGGGTATCTAGCTTTCGCTCTCTTCGTCGCCAGGTTGGCAGAACTCGGTCAGGATCCCGCCGGTGGATCGAGGGTGGGCAAATGCGATCTGCGCCCCATGGGCCCCCGGCCGGGGCGCCGTGTCCAGCAACCGGATTCCTTTTTCTGCCAGGTGGTCGAGCGTCCCGGCCAGGTGGTCGACCCCGTAGGCGAGGTGATGGATTCCTTCGCCACGCTTTTCGAGGTAGCGAGCGATCGGGCTGTCATCCGACGACGGCTCTAGCAGCTCGATATTCGTCTGTCCCACCCGGAACAGCGCCACCTTGACCTTCTGATCCGCTACCTCTTCGATGCCCACCAGCGGCAGGCCGAGCACGTCACGGTAGTAGGGGATGTGGTCGTCGAGGCAACGGACGGCGATGGCTACGTGCGCCAGCTTCTCGATGCTAATCGTCATGGCGTAGTCGCTGCTCCTGCGGTGTCATCGCCGCAATCAACCATGTCCGCAGCGCTCGGGCAAATGCGAATGTTGACACCGCGCGGGCGGTCCCGCACGATCGGCCGGCGATGCTGGACTTCTCCGACTACTCCGACAACCACCTGCACAACCTGCTCGCGGCCCTCGTCGAGCAGGCCCGGGCGCTCGCCTCGCGGATGGCGGGGGACCCCGAGCTACCAGCGCCCTGCCAGTTCTGTGGCGGCTCACTGCCCCTGTGGGAGAACCTGCTGGTGCTGCAGCTCGCCGGCGTGCCAGCCCACGTCGAGTGCCCGTCCGAGACGCTGAGCGCCAAGCTCGCCGAGGTCGGCCCGACCGAGGACTTCCCCTACGAGGAGTTCTCTGCCGCGGTCGCCGCCCGGGTTCACGACAAGCCGGTCGACGAGGCGGTCAGCGGGACGATAGACTGCTAGGCCGAGCCCAAGCCGAGGCCAAGCTCACCGCCCACGACCAGGCGCACGTGCTGCGCTGGTTCGACACCCTCGACGACGCCGGCCAGGCCCGCTTGCTGGCACAGATCGAGTCGCTCGACCTCGACTGGCTCGCCCGGGTGGTTGCCACCCACGACGAGGCCACCACACCCGCCGTGATCGAGCCCTACCGCGACGTGATCCGCGCCGGCGACCCCGGCGATCCCGAAGCCCTCGCCCGCGGCGAGGTCGCCCTGCGCAGCGGGCAGGTCGGCTGCCTGCTGGTGGCCGGCGGCCAGGGCACGCGCCTCGGCTTCGACGGCCCCAAGGGGGGCTACCCGATCGGTGCGGTCAGCGGCCGGACGCTCTTCGCCCTCCACGTCGAGCAGCTGCTCGCGCTCGGAGGGCGCTATGGTCACGTCCCGCTGCTGATGGTGATGACCAGCCCGGCGAACCATCAGGCCACGCGGGTATTGTTCGCCAGGCACGACAACTACGGCCTGCCCGCCGACCGGCTGATGATCTTCCCGCAGGGGGTCTGCCCCGCGGTGGACGAGCAGGGCAAGCTGCTGCTCGGCGCCCGCGACTCGCTGGTGATGAGCCCCAACGGCAACGGCGGGCTCTTCGCCGCGCTGGCCCACAGCGGCGCGCTCGACCGGATGAAGGCCGAGGGGGTCGAGAGCATCAGCTACATCCAGGTCGACAACGCGCTGTCGCGCCCCTGTGACCCGCTGTTCGTCGGTCACCACCTGCGGACCGCCGCGCAATACTCGTGCAAGGCAATCCCGAAGCTCGACGCCCACGAGAAGGTCGGCAACTTCTCGCTCGTCGATGGACGACTGGGAATCGTCGAGTACACCGAGATCCCCGACGCGCTGGCCGAGGCCCGCGACGCCAGGAGCGGCGAGCTGCTGTTCGGCCACGGCAACCCCGGGCTCTTCGTCTGGAGTCGCGACTTCGCCCAGGCCCAGGCCGATCGCACCGACCTGCCCTACCACAAGGCGCACAAGAAGATCCGCCACCTCGACGAGCGCGGCGAGCTGGTCGAGCCCGACGGCCCCTGCGGCTACAAGCTCGAGAGCTTCGCCCTCGACACGCTCCTCGACGCCGAGCGCGCCGCGATCGTCGCCTGCGAGCGCGACGCCGAGTTCGCCCCGGTGAAGAACGCCACCGGCACCGACAGCCCCGAGTCGGCCCGGGCGCTGATGACGGCGCTCTATCGGGGCTGGATCGAGGCGGCCGGCGGGACCGTCACCGGCGACGGCCAGGTCGAGATCAGCGCCCGCTACGCCTACGACGCCGACGAGCTGAAAGAAAGAATCCCCGCCGGCTTCGAGGCCGACGGGGATCTGTTCCTGCGGTAGCGCTCGACGCGCGACCCTGTCAGGTCAAAGCTACCTCACGCAGCAACGGATGCTGGCCGCGCCAGGGCAGTAGCTGGCGACGTCCCTGCCGCCGCAAATGGTCTGGGCAAAGCCCGGGACGGAGGTGTCGACGCACTGGTGCATGCTGTAGTCGAACCACCCGGGACCGCGGTCGGTGCGGTCGTAGCAGGCCTGACCGGTGTAGACCGGCTCGGCGACGGTGGACGCCGGCGCGATCGTCGGCGTCGTCGGCAGCGCGCCCTTGGGCTTGACCACCGAGAAGTGCATGCCGTGGGCGATGTAGTCCATCCCGAGCAGGCCGCTGTGCCAGCCGTTGGCCCGGACGTGGAACATGCTCGGCGGGGTGAAGTAGGGCGTGGCGCCCTGGGTCACCAGCTGCTGGGCGGCGAGGAAGGCCGGGTCAGCGTTGACCGCGGCGAGGAACTGCGGGTAGCTGTCGTAGGTCCCGGTCAGCACCGAGGGGCCACAGGGGCCGTCGGGCGCGCCGTCGTTGTTGGCGTCGGTGCAGCCGGTGATGCCGGCGACGACGTCGAAGATACCGGCCCGGACCTGCTGCTTCGTCGCCGAGTCCATCCGCTCGTCGACGACGGCCTGGAACAGACCCTCGCGCATGCTGAACAGCACGTTCGCCTGGAGCTGGCCGATGGCCTGCTCCTGGGCCGCCCGCTGCTGCTGGGGCACGTTGTAAACTGGGTAGCGCGGGATGAAGGTCGCGAGGAAGTAGCGCACCATGTCCGCCGAGGTCATCGGATTGAAGGCGAGGCAGGCCGCCGCGTCCTCCCCGAGGCCACATCCCGCCGCCTGACGGTTGCCGTCGTCGACGTAGGTCTCGAAGGCCTGCAGGTCAGCCGGCGCCTCGCTGAGCGGGATCCGCGCGATGACGCCGCGGCGGATCGGGTTGGTCATGCCCCAGCCCTCACCCGAGTTGGTGCGGTTCTTGGTGTCGATGTAGTGGCGACCGTCGCGGGCCTGGCCGGTGAGGATCTGCTGGCTGAACTTGGCCCACATCGCCGAGGTGATGGTGGGAAAGCCCGGGGCCTTGAGGCCGACGATGCTCTGCTCGTTGAGCGGCACGGCGAGGCCGGCCGCCGCCGCGAGGTGCGCGTACTCGGCGCAGTAGAGGTAGTTGGCCTTCTGGCCGGTCCACCAGGCGCGGGCGCCGGCGGTGTTGATCACCGCGTGGACGGCCATCGCGGCGTGCTCGCGGACGGTCTTGGGGCTGTAGGCCCGCAGCGGATCGTTGCCGTCGTAGTCCGACGGGAACCAGGAGATCGAGTTGAAGATCACCGCCCAGGAGCGGATGTTGTCGTTGAACGCGCGCTCGAGGCCGGCCTGCTGCTGGCCGTAGTTGAAGCGGAAGAAGATGTTGGTGTAGGCGCGGGTGCCGAGGCCGCCGTAGACGCCCTTCTGGGAGAAGGCGCTGCCGTCGAGCGACTGGCTGTCCTTGGCGTAGTTGGTCGGGTTGTTGAGCGTCACCAGGCGCGTGTTGCCCTGGCCGTCGTCGACGCAGACCCACAGCTGGATGTGATGGTCATACAGCTTCATCATCTCCTTGTTCTGCTTCTCGTTGGTGGCCGCCGCGGCGACGTCGAGGATCAGATCCTTGGGCTTTTCGTGCTTGAGCGAGATGCCGATGTCGCCCGGGCCGTTGGGGCAGAGCACCTTGACCAGCTCGGTGTCGCCCTTGACGCCCGGCACCCGAACCAGGCCGCCGCTGCCGTTGGCGACGGACACGTCGGCGTTGGTCGGATCGGTGATCAGGCCCTGATCGGCGTAGGGAATCCAGACGTCGTCCTGGCCGGTGAACTGGCCAAAGAGGTGGCTCCAGGACTCGAGCCGGTGGTCACCGGCGATGGTGGTCATCTTGAACAGGTCCCGCCAGTCGTTGCTGGCGAGCTTCTGCCACTCGAGGTTGTACCAGCCGGTGCTGTAGCCGTTCTTGTTCTTTTCGTGGATGCCGCGTTGCAGCTGGGCCACGTCGAGCTCCCAGCCGCCGCTGTACTCGCTGTCTCCCTTGCCGGCCTGGCCGCTCGCGTTGTCCTGCTGCAGCGATCCGCAGCCAACCATGAAGATCATCATCGCAGCCAGCGCGGCCGCCCAGGTCTTTCGCATAGACATCGCCCACTCCTGTATCGTCTGGATCAGGTCGTCTTCGTCTGTTTGTCGTGTGTTCTGGTCGCCGCTGCCCAGCGGCGAATCGAACGCCCGCCGCGCTTTATTGCACGGCCCGTGCCAGCAGCGTTCTTGGCGCCGCAAACGGTCTTAGCGAAATAACCGCGCGATTACAGTCTGTTCAGCAGGTGGCCACTGAAACGACCGGTAGTTGGTCTGCGGTAGCCGGCGTCAAGAGCAGCCGGTGAGACCACGCAAAAGAAGGCAAGCACAGGATCAGCCGACCGTGCAGGATCAGCCGACCTTGATCGCCACCGCCATCGCCGTGTCGCCGGCGGCGCAGCCCGCAAAGAGGCCGAGGCCGCCACCAGCGAGCACCAGCTCCTCGATCAGCTCGATCAGCGCCCGCAGGCCCGTGGGGCCCTGGGGATGGCCGTAGATCAGCGGCGAGCCATAGTGGTTGAGCCGCTCAGGGGAGACACCGGTCTGCTGGCAAAAGTAGACGTCGTTGACCGCGAACGGGTTGTGGGTCTTGATCGCCTCGAAGTCGGCGAGCTTGACCCCGGCGCGGGCAGCGGCGCGCTCGGACGCTGGCACGACAGCCTGAGCCATGAAGCCCTTCTTCGCCCGCGCCTCACCATAGGACAGCAGCTGGATCGGCGTCTTCGGGTCGCGGCTCAGCTGGTCGGCGCGGGCCTTGTCACAGACCACCAGCCCAGCGTTGCCGTCGGCCGGGTGAGTCTGGCTGCCGAACGTCACCGTCCCGCCCTCGACCACCGGGCGCAGCTTGGCCAGCCCTTCGGCGGTGGTGGGGAAGATGCCCTCGTCAGCCTCCACCTGGCCGAGGACCTTCTTGCCGCGCCGCAGGGTCACCGGCACCATGTAGCGGCGCTGGAACGCCCGGTCGTCGGCGAGGGAGCGCTCGTACTGCTGGTAGCAGGCGAGCGTCACCTGATCCTGCTCCTCGCGGCTGATCCCCGCCTCCTTGGCGACGTTCTCGGCGGTCTCGATCATCGCGTTCTTGGCGAACGGGTCGTTGTTGAAGTTGTCCCAGACCCAGTCCTCGGCCCGGCCGCGGCCGCCAGGAGCCTTCGGGTCGGGATAGTAGATGTGGGGCCCGTTGCTGGTGCGATCGCAGGCGACGTTGAGCACGCAGGCTCGCTGGCCGAGCTGCACCTCGAGGGCGGCACTGGCCACGAGCCGCGCCGAGGTGGCGCAGGCCTGGGCGATGGTCGCGCCGTTGATCGCCGGCGCGCCGAGCATCCCGGCCAGCCAGGCAGCGCCATAGAACGAGGCCCGCTGGGGCACGGTGATGCCGAGCTGCACGCCGTCGAAGGCCTCGGCGCTGATTCCGCGCTGCTCGAGGAAGCCACGGGCGACGTCGGCCGCGAGCTCCACCGAATGCAGGCCACTCAGGCTACCCTGCCAGCGGCAGAAAGGCGTGCTCCAGTAGGCGCCGTAGGGGATGTAGGCTTCGGTGATTGCGGGTTCTGACATGCGCTGCTCCTGATCGTTCAGGGGGCCGTGGCGAGGCCCCTACTCCTCGATCACCTCGATGTCCGGGCCTCCGTCCACATCGACGACCGCCTCCTCCACCACCGCGCCTGCCTCGTCGGGGGAGACGGTCTGACCCGCGAGCGGGTGCTCGGCGACGATCTGATCGGCAGCCTCGTTGAGACAGCTCCAGAGCACCGGCATCGGCATGTGCTCGGCGAGCGCTCGCGAGCCGAGGTGGTCGACCAGCAACTCGGAGTTGAAGGAGCCCTCGTCGAGGCCCGTCTGGAGCAACGAGGCGACGAGGGTGGGCGGCAGATCGGTGGCCAGCACGGCGGGCGTCATGTGCCGTAGCACGTCCTCTGCCGAGAGCACGCCGAGGTTGAACGCCTCTTCAAAAACGATCGCGAGCCAGGTTCGCCGGTGGTCCATTGATCTCGTCCAGTTAACTGTGCCGCGCCGGGGCGCGATCTATTGTCCGTTCGAGCTCGGGATCTCCGCGCGCTGAGCCGCCTCGGTCACCGCCGCCCAGAGCACCTCGGGCGGCACGTATCGGCTGAGCACGCCGGGGCCAGCGGACCGGAGGATGACCTCCGGCGTCATCTGACCTGCGGTCAGCGATGCCGCCAGCACATTGCTCATCACGTCTGGAGGCAGGTGAGCAGCGAGCACCGTCGGGCTCACGTGATTGATCACGTCGTCGGGCTGGAGACTGTTGTGATCGAGGGCGGCCGCCATCACGATCGCGAGCCACTTTTCCCGGTCGGCTTGGGACGCGTTCATCCTTCGCTCCGCGCTGGGTGGAAGTCGGCAGCGACGCCACCCTCAAGGCCTTCAAAGCATCACAAATCCTGAGCCGAAGGACGGTATCACGGGGGGCAAAAACGAGGCAACACGCTTTCCCGGCTTCCGCGCACTCGAGACAGCCCTTTGGACCCCGATGGAGATCATCTTGTCGACACCAAGCGGGCCGGGCGGCGCCCCACCTGCTCCCAGGAGCGCGCTTGGTGCCGGGTCAGCTTCCCGTGCGGAGCGCTTGCTCGATCTGGGCCGGGCTGAATCCCTGAAAGACCTTGCCGTTCACGACGATGACGGGAACGGCTCCCTCCCGGAGCCCCACCTTGCGCACGACGGCCACGTATTGCTTCGCCGCCTCCGGGTCCTTCTCGACATCGAGCTCGAGGAAACGGATCCCCTTGCCGCGGAAGAAGGCCACGGCCTTCTTGCACGAGGGGCACCAGGCCGTGCTGTAGATCACGACCTTCGGCTCCCTCATCGCTGCAGGCTGGACGATGGGCGATCCGCTCTGCCCCGCCTTGGTCGCAGTCGGCACCCCGAAATTCTGCTTGGCGCGCCTGACCCGGGGGCGCGTGCGGCGTCGGGTACGCTTGCGGGACGGGGGTGACGCCTTGGCCACGGCCACCGGCTGCCGGAGCCGGCTGAGCTTCGGCATGTTGCGGCCGAGCCAGGCCCCCCTTTGCTCGATCCAGACCCGGTAGTTCCCAGAATCCATCTCTTTTCTCAAGTCCACGACGTACACCCGATCACCGGGGAGGCGACGGCGAGGGTCGATGACCTGGACCTCTGCCCGGGCGTGCTCGGGCACACCGGCGATGGTATCGACCGTTCGCAGCTCGGCCAGATGGTCGAAGAAGCTGAACAATAGCCCCCTGTTGTCTTTGACCACCACCGGGGTGGCCTCTGGAGCCACCGGGGCCTCGGGTTTGGAGGGGCACCCGGCGAAGACAATCGGCGCCAGCGCGAGCAGGGTCAAGACTTCAAGACTATGGAATTGCAGGGAAAGCGTACGAAAGGCCCGGTTGCCCTCGACGCCCGGTGGTGTTGGTCGTAAGTCGCGGCTCACCGATGATACTCCCCTCATTCCTTTTACCATAGGTTGCCGCGGTTTTATCCCAAGCGACGGGTGTAGTGGACAGGGTGTGGATAAGGCTGTGGACAAGCTGGTGGCTATCCAAAGACGGCACGACGTAACGTCATGATAGACAGAGATAATCTACGCTCCATACTACATATTGCGTCTATCCTGTTGAAAAGCTCTAGATGTGGTGTTAGGTCTTGACTGGCCTTGGTGGACATACCAAAATGAATAAGTGCCGGGTATCTGGCGATGATGGACTCGCGTCACGACCCTGCAGGCCCGACTGAACGGAGGACCCCAAGATGGCGAAGAAGCAGACACGCCGGAGCGTGTCGATTCGCGGGACTACATACGACAGAATCCGTGATTTCTGTGAGCGTAAGGGCATCAGCATGAGTGAGTTCGTCGAGGCGCGCATCTCGACGTTCTTCGATGGCGACGCACCGGCCCCCGCGAAGAGCAAAGCCCTGCCCAAGGCTCCGACGCCTGTGCCGGCCAAGACTCTTCGGGCCAAGCCTGCGACCGCGGCGCCGAGGCAGGCCAAGCCCGCCAACAGGCGGGCCAACGGCAACGGCGCCGACGAGGATGCCCTGAGCTTCGACGAGCTGCAGAACGCCGCCCGCTCTTTCACTTTTTGATTGGCTGCCAGCTCCCGGCCGCCGGTGGCTCGAGTGCCCCATCGGCCGTAGGGGCTGAGCTGCGTGCGGGGCTCTAGCCCCCGCAGCTGACCAGGGCCACGTCGTCGATGTAGACGCCCTCTCCCTGGTTGGCCCAGCTATCGACGCTGTCGAAGTCGAAGCGGACCTTGACCGTCTGCCCGGCAAATCCCCCGAGGTCCACCGCGACGAAGACCCACTGCCTGCGAAGCGATGGCGCGATGGTGGTGGGCGTCTTGGTCCAGACCGGCTGGCCCGCCACCGACACGGTGAGCTTGTCGTGCTCGGCCACGGTCTCCACGTCGAGCCAGACCCAGAAATGCAGCGTGGCCTTCTTGTCGGCTGGCACCGTCAGCTCGGGGCCCTCGGCCCAGCCCTGATGGGCCGCGCCGGGCGCGCTGGTGTCGATCGTGCTGGTGGTCGGGTTGCCGTAGTACAGGCTCGCGCCGCCGGAATGGGCCCGCTTGTTGCTGACCTGCCAGCCGACGCCATCGACCGCCGCGCTGAAGGCAAAGCCGCTGGCCGACTCGAAGTCGGTCGCCGACACCGTCGCGCCGGGAACCGGGCTCCAGGCGAGGCTGCTCCGGGTCGGGTCGCAGACGCCGCAGCCCGTGCTGTCGGTCGTCCCCTGGGTCGGACACTCACCGTCGATCAGACAGCTGCCCGGGGGCGGCGAAGACGTCGCGGTGCTCTGCTGGGGATCGCAGACGCCACAGCCCCCCCCCGCCTGATCGCCTGACTTGAGGCACGCACCGTCGATCAGGCAGGTTCCCGGCGCCGTGGTCCAGCCGCCCGGGTTGACCGCCGGGTCGCAGACCCCGCAGCCGGTGAGGTCGAAGACGCCGCTGGCGATGCAGCGGATGCCTGACTGGTCATCGCCGACCTTGCAGACGTCGTCGACGGTGGTCCAGGCGTTGATGTCGACCGCGACGTTGCACTCGCGACAACCGCTGCTGTCGGTCTCTCGATCTCGCTGGCAGCGGCCGTCGATCAGGCACCAGTTGGCCTTCATCGGGTTGTCGCAGCCACCCTTGCCGTCGCAGACGTCCTCGGTGCACTGGCGGTGGTCCGAGCAGCTGTAGGACTTGCCGGTGCAGACACCCTCGATGCAGTGGTCGCCCACCGAGCAGGGGTCCTCGTCATCGCAGTCGCCACCGCTACCGCCGCTCCAGCCAGTCTGGTTGACCTTCGAGTCGCAGATCTCGCAGGGGTCGCGGGGGTTGACCGTACCGCGCAACACACAGGCGAGCCTCTTCGTCTTGATGTCGAGCAGGGTACAGTAGGCCGGCGCCACCTGGTGCTCACAGCGACCAGCACCGAGGCACTCGTCGACGGTGCAGTCGAGCCCGTCGTCGCAGTCCTGGCGCCCCTGCGGGCGACAGTAGCCGTCGTCGCCGCAGACCGGGTCGATGGCGCAGACGTCGTGGGCGTTGCAGACCTTGCCCACCTCGTCGCAGGTGAACAGCCCCCCGTCGTTCGACGGCCCGGGCGTCTGGTCGCCGTCCTCGCTGCAGCCAGCGACGAACGGCACGATCAGCACCCAGAGGAGGAGCGAGGCCGGCACGAGCCAGCGCGATCGCGTCTCGGTTCTCTCCAGCATCCGTAGCAGCCGCCTTTAGGGGGTAGCGGTGCAGTCGTGGAAGATCGCCACGTCGTCGATGTAGACGCCCTCGGTCTTGTTCGACACGGCGTCGATCGTATCGAAGCGGAAGGCGATCTTGATCGTCTTGCCCTTCCACTGGGCGAGGTCGACGCGGATCTCGGTCCACTCCTTCATGTTGATCGTATCGGTGATGTTCTTCTGCCAGATGGTGGTGGGGGTGGAGCCCTCGAGCACGTCGACCTCGAGCATGTCGTACGAAGTGCCCTTCTCGACATCAGCGAAGAGCCAGAAGACCAGCCCGGCGGTGACGCCAGCGCCGAGGGTGATCTCCGGCGTGGTCGCCGTGCCCTTGTTCTCGTCGTTGGGCGCGTCGTAGGTGCCGGTGGCCGGGTTGCCGTAGTACAGCGAGTTGGCGCCCGAGGCCGGCCGCCGGGGGCTGACCTGCCAGGCCACCGGAGGCATCGAGGCGTCGAAGGTCCAGCCCGACGCGTTGCCGCCCTCGAAGTCGTAGTTGACGACCTTGGTCTGGCCGGTGGCGGTCCAGGCGTTCGGCGCGGTGGCGAAGTCACAGACCATGCACATCGACACGTCGGTCCCCTTGTCGGCGTGGCACTGCTGGCCGATCAAGCACTTGCCGCTGAGCGAGGTGAACGAGGTCTTGGACTGGGTCGGGTCGCACTCGGCGCAGCCGGTGGTGTCGGTGGCCTGGGGGTCGTAGCACTCGGCGGCGATGAGGCAGAAAGCGCCCTTGATCGTCCAGCCGGTGGTGTTGACGGCAGGATCGCACTCGGCGCAGGACTTGCCGGCCGAGTCCTTGTTCTGGTCGCCCGGCTTGTAGCACATGCCCTCGATCAGGCAGGTGTTCTGCACCGGCGTCCAGGCGAGCTTGTCGCTGCTCGGCGCGCACTCGCCGCAGCCGGTGTCGTCGGTGTCACCGGGGTTGCGGCAGGTCTTGTCGATGTAGCAGTGGTCGCCCTTGATCGACCAGCCGGTGGCGTTGAGCGCCGCGTCGCACTCGCCGCAACCGCCCTCCGAGGTGTTGACGTCGCCCTTCTGGAAGCACTGGTTGTCGATCTTGCAAAGCCCGGGCAGCGGGGTCCAGTCCTCGGCGTTCTGCTGCGGGTCGCAGATGCTGCAGTTGGTCGCGTCCTTGTCGCCCGGCTGGTAGCACTTGCCCTGGATCAGGCAGTGCTCCGTCAGCGCCGTCCAGCTGTTCTGGCTCTTCGTCGCGTCGCAGATGTTGCAGCCATCGGCGTCCTTCTCCTGGTCGGCGTAGCACTGGCCATTGATCAGGCAGGCGTCGCTCTTGAGCGGGTTGCCGATGCAGCCGCCCGTGCCGTCGCAGAGATCTTCGGTGCAGGAGAACTTGTCCTGACACTGCTCGGCGTAGGACGTCCCCTTGCATTGCCCCTCGGAGCAGTAGTCGTCCCTGGTGCAGTC